>QIGJ01000151.1 GCA_003229995.1 Gammaproteobacteria bacterium
CAGAACTCATGGGTATTGACCCCTTTGATCAGCCTGCGGTCGAAGAAAGTAAGGTGCTAACCCGAGAATATCTAGCTGACTTGATTCATGTAGATTTTTGAGTGAGTAATTGGCAAGCCAGTTAAGCCGGTTTTTCTGTGTGTTGTAGGTTGGCGGTGAGCTTGCGAACCCCAACCTACGATAAAGCCCAGTATGGATTCCTCACGGAGGACCGTGGAAAGCAGAAAAATACCAGAAAATACCAGAAATAAAATCCGACTTCCCCGCATCCTTCTCAGCGTCTACAATACGCGGCTTCCAAAACAACACCGCCGTATCAACGCAATGCCACAGACTCATCATTATTCAGCCGCAACACTGCTTGCACCCACCACCGAAAAACAGGCCGGACGACGTACCCAATGGGGCCAACTCTATGGTTGCAGTGATGCACTGGCCATCGCTGAAGCGGCACAATCCGCCGATGGCCCGGTGGTGGTTATCACCCCGGACACTCCTTCTGCGACGCGACTGGAATACGCCATTCGTTTTTTTTGTGGCGACGACCTGCCCGTGCTCACCTTCGCAGACTGGGAAACCCTGCCCTATGATGTGTTTTCACCGCATCAGGATATTATTTCCGAGCGGCTGGCCACACTGTCGCATTTGCCAAATCTGAAGCGAGGTGTATTGGTGGTTCCCGTCACCACCCTGCTGTACCGGCTGGCACCCAAAAGCTTTCTCGAAGGCAATTGCTTTCTCATCGACACTGGCCAGCAACTGGATCTCGATGCCACCCGCAACCGGTTGAACGTCGCCGGATATCGCTGTGTTTCGCAAGTGATCGAACACGGTGAATTCGCGGTGCGCGGTGCCATCATTGACCTATTTCCCATGGGCCACAACCATCCATTCCGTATTGAACTGTTTGATGACGAAGTGGAAAGCATCCGTACCTTTGACCCGGAAACACAACGCTCCATTGACAAGGTCGCTAACATTAATTTGATGCCTGCCCGGGAGTTTCCCTTTACCCCGGAAGCCATCACCCGCTTTCGTCAGACTTGGCGCGCACAATTCGAAGGTGATCCGCAAGCCAGCACTATTTATCACGAAGTCAGCAGTGGCAATACCCCACCGGGGATCGAATACTATTTGCCGTTATTTTTTGACGAAACGCAAAGCCTGTTTGATTATTTACCGCCGGACAGTCTGGTTATCAGCATTGATGGCGCGCAAGACGCTATCGGCACCTTTTGGTTAGACGTGGAAGAACGTTATGAACAAGGCCGTCATGATACCAGCCGTCCATTGCTACCGCCGAACCGACTGTTTCTGCGCGAAAATGAATTCTTCGAACACATCGGTAAACAGCCGCGCGTTGAATTACAGCATTTTGAATTACCGGACTTTTCGTCGCAAGATGCTTCGCTACAAAAACCCGGCACACACAATTTCAACACCCGCAAGCCGCCCCAATTAACCCTGGATGCCCGCGCAGAGCAACCCACCGCACGCCTCACAACCTTCCTTGCTGATTTCAATGGCCGCATATTGTTTTGTGCGGAATCCACCGGCCGACGCGAAACCCTGCTGGGCATACTCAACGGCTGTGGTTTACACCCTGCCCCGGTCACTGGCTGGAGTGATTTTCTCGCCAGCGATGCACAATATACTATCGCTGTCTCTGCGCTGGAAAATGGCCTGTTGCTCACCACCAACAATATTGCACTGATCGCAGAGCCTCAGCTGTTTGGCGAACAGGTACTGCAACAGCGCCGCCGCCAACGCAAGGCACGCGATGCTGACCAAGTCATTAAAAACCTCGTCGAACTGGAAGTCGGTGCTCCGGTCGTCCACGAAGACAACGGCGTGGGTCGCTACCTTGGGCTGGAAATCATTCAACTGGGTGAAATGACCCAGGAATTTCTGACCCTCGAATATGCCAACGGTGACAAACTGTTTGTACCCGTCAGCCATTTGCACCTCATCAGCCGCTATACCGGTGCCTCACCAGAATCTGCCCCACTACACCGACTGGGCAGCGGACAATGGGAAAAAGCCAAACGCAGGGCACGCGAAAAAATACACGATGTCGCCGCCGAACTGTTATCGATTTACGCAAAGCGCGAATCCCGCAAGGGACACATTTACCATGTGGATGACAACCAGTACGCTGCGTTTTGTGCGGACTTTCCCTTTGAGGAAACCCCGGATCAACAGGATGCCATCGAAGGCGTATTCAACGATTTATGCTCGGATAAACCCATGGACCGGCTAATTTGTGGCGATGTGGGTTTCGGCAAAACCGAAGTCGCCATGCGTGCAGCATTTATCGCCGTGCAAGATGGCAAGCAAGTGGCCATGCTGGTGCCCACCACCCTGCTTGCACAACAACACTTTGAAAATTTTCAAGACCGCTTTTCTGAATGGCCCATACGCATTGCCTCAATATCACGCTTCCGCTCCAAAAAAGAACAGACAGAAATCCTCAAAGAGCTGGAAAACGGTACTGTCGATATTATCATCGGCACCCACAAACTGATCCACGGCGATATCCAATATAAACGCCTGGGACTGGTGATCATCGATGAAGAACATCGATTTGGCGTACGTCAAAAAGACAAGTTCAAAGCGCTACGCTCGGAAGTGGACTTGCTCACACTTACCGCCACCCCCATTCCGCGCACATTAAATATGTCCATGTCCGGATTGCGCGACTTGTCCATCATTGCCACGGCACCAGCACGACGGCTGGCGGTAAAAACCTTTGTCAACCAATGGAACGATACGCTGCTAAAAGAAGCCTGTCTGCGTGAAATTCGCCGTGGTGGCCAGGTATTCATTTTGCACAACAGTGTCGAGACCATCGAAAAAATGCGCCGCGACATCGAAGCACTTATTCCCGAAGCCGCCGTGGAAACCGCCCATGGCCAGATGCGTGAACGCGACCTGGAACAAGTGATGACGGATTTTTATCATCACCGTTTTAATGTGCTGATTTGCACCACCATCATCGAAACCGGCATCGACATTCCCAATGCCAACACCATTATCATCAATCGTGCAGACCGTTTTGGGCTGGCTCAACTGTATCAATTGCGAGGTCGTGTCGGTCGTTCACATCATCAGGCTTACGCCTACCTGGTTGTGCCACCCAAAAAAGTGATGACCGCCGACGCCATAAAACGCCTCGAAGCCATTGAAGCCATTCAGGAGCTGGGGGCGGGATTCGCCCTCGCCTCACACGACATGGAAATTCGTGGTGCGGGTGAATTATTGGGTGAAGGACAAAGTGGCCAGATGCAGGAAATCGGTTTCACCCTCTATCTGGAGTTACTTGAACGTGCTGTGGAAGCCCTCAAGGCGGGTCGCGAACCGGAATTGGACCGACCACTGGATCATGGTACTGAAATCGACCTCGGCATCCCTGCCCTGTTGCCTGATGACTACTTACCTGACGTACATACCCGCCTGATTCAATATAAACGCATTGCCAGTGCCAATGACAAAGCCGGGCTGCGCGAATTGCACGTCGAAATGATTGATCGTTTTGGTCTGTTACCCGAGCCTGCGAAAAACCTGTTTCGGGTGACTGAACTCAAACTGGGTGCCACACCGCTGGGCATCAAAAAAATCGAAATAGGTGACAGCGGAGGTCGTTTACAATTTGTACAGGAACCCAATATTGATCCCATGAAAATCATCGGCCTGATTCAGACACAAGCAAAAACCTACAGAATGGATGGTCAGGACAAATTACGCATCATCAGTGACCTGCCTGATGCGGAAGCGCGATTTGCAGCGGTGGAGCTTTTGTTGGCCGAGCTGGCTTAAATATAACGGCAAGCGGTAGGGTGAGCACGTAGTGTGTGCCCACGCGATAGTTCCGCATCCGCGTGGGCAAAAAAACAT
>QIGJ01000065.1 GCA_003229995.1 Gammaproteobacteria bacterium
TGCTCAATAAGTGTCACCGCTGTCTTTAAATCCTGTTGCTGGTAATGTACCAGACCCAGCAGATGCAGTGCGTCAGCACAACGTGGCACTGTTTTCAGTGCTTTTCGGTAACCGTGTGCAGCCGTGGCCAGATCCCCCTGCTGATGCGCAGCTGATGCCTTGCGCATGAGGATATCAAGCTTCTGTCGTTTTTTGGGATTGAGTGGAGGAGTGCTTGTCATCCGTATAGGGTATACCCTATACGGATCAGGTTTAAGTGTTTAGGAGATGTGCATGCCCCTTTCTGTCACAAAGCTGCTGCAATTGGGTTAGGAATGAGCACACAATAATTTCCCTGTTTAGCATCCCGACTTCAGCCCGACTTCGCCCGTTCTTCAATCACAAAAGCGCGGAATAGAACAACTATTCCTGCACTTTTGTTCGGCAACGGCTCCTGCGTTGTTCTACCTCCTGCATCCATGCCGTCGTCAATCAGAACGAACCAATACGGACTAAATCCGGGCGCTAAACCGGGAAGTTATTGCGTGCCCATTCCTTAATGATTCCGTGGCGAGGTTAA
Organism: Gammaproteobacteria bacterium; assembly: GCA_003229995.1. Lineage (GTDB taxonomy): Bacteria > Pseudomonadota > Gammaproteobacteria > SZUA-152 > SZUA-152 > SZUA-152. The sequence goes on from QIGJ01000065.1 coordinate 560, forward strand.
AATGTCTTGCAATAAAATAACTATTCCACATGACGCACATTCAGACCTAAATCTCAATCGTTACGGGTATAGTAGAGGAGTTCTGGTAGAATGCCCGGATGGATATTTCTCACATTATCGATGATCTCAACGAGGCCCAGCGTGAGGCAGTGTGTGCCTAGAAAACGTGCTGGTGCTGGCGGGCGCGGGCAGTGGCAAAACCCGGGTGTTGGTACACCGTATCGCTTGGTTGGTGGCAACGGAAGGCCTGTCGCCTTATGGCATTCTTGCCGTCACCTTCACCAACAAAGCCGCTGCGGAGATGCGTGGCCGCATCGAGGAATTGCTTAAACAACCGGTGGGCGGTATGTGGGTGGGTACCTTCCATTCCTTGGCCCATCGCCTGTTGCGCACTCACTGGAAAGATGCCGGTCTGCCGCAGACGTTTCAGATTCTCGACAGCGAAGACCAGCAACGTGCTATCAAGCGGGTGATTCGCAGCCTCGAATTGGATAATACACAGTGGCCGCCAAAACAGGCCCAATGGTTTATCAATGCGCGAAAGGACGAGGGTCAGCGTCCCGAGCACATCGAGCATTTCGACGATGCTTATCAAAAACAGATGATTCGCATCTACCAGACTTATGAGGAAATGTGTCAACGCTCGGGGCTGGTGGATTTTGCCGAACTGTTGCTGCGCGCGCACGAGCTGTGGTTGAAAAACCCGCACCTGCTGGCGCACTACCAGGGCCGTTTCCGACATATTCTGGTGGACGAGTTTCAGGACACCAACAGCATTCAGTATGCTTGGATACGTGTTCTCGCAGGCAAAACATCCCGGGTATTTGCGGTGGGTGATGATGATCAGTCGATTTATGGCTGGCGCGGTGCGAAGATCGAAAACATCCAGCAATATACCCGCGATTTCCCCGGTACTCATACCGTGCGTCTGGAACAAAATTACCGTTCTACTGCCAACATCCTTAACGCCGCCAATGCGTTGATTGTCAATAATGATGACCGTCTGGGCAAAAATCTGTGGACTGCTGACGAAGATGGCGATGCCATTCAGCTTTATGCTGCGTTCAACGAGCGTGATGAAGCACGTTTTATTGCCGAACAAATCCAGAACTGGGTGGATAACGGTAATCCTTACCGGGACAACGCCATTCTTTACCGTTCCAATGCACAATCGAGGGCCATTGAAGAGGCGCTGATTCAGTCTGGTATTCCTTATCGTGTTTACGGCGGCATGCGCTTTTTTGAGCGTGCAGAAATCAAGGATGCACTGGCCTATTTACGGCTCATTGCCAACCGGCATGACGATGCTGCTTTTGAGCGGGTGGTCAACACACCCACGCGCGGCATTGGTGACAAAACCGTCAACGCTGCGCGTGATTACGCCCGCGAGCACAATGTCGCCTTATGGCAGGCTGCGCAGGCCGTGGTTGAGCAAAAATTGTTACCCGCACGGGCCACCTCTGCGTTGGGAGCGTTTCTCGAATTGATCACCGGGTTGGCCTGTGACACCGACGGCATGGATCTCTACGAGCAGTTAGAGCACAGCCTGCATCACAGCACTTTGCTTGATCATTATAAAAAAGACCGTGGTGAAAAAGGGCAGGCGCGGGTGGAAAACCTGGAGGAACTGGTTAACGCCGCGCGCTACTTTGAACGGGAAGAAACGCCGGAAGACGAAGAGGAAATGGATGAGCTGTCGGCATTTTTATCCTATGCAGCATTGGAAGCGGGCGACAGACAAACCGATGGCTCGCAGGATGGCGTGCAACTGATGACTCTGCATTCCGCCAAAGGTCTGGAATTTCCGCTGGTGTTTTTGGCCGGGGTGGAGGAGGGGCTGTTCCCGCATCAAATGTCGCTGGATGAACCCGGTCGCCTCGCTGAGGAGCGTCGCCTCTGTTATGTGGGGATTACCCGTGCCCGTCAGCGTCTGTATCTGACGCATGCCGAAACCCGGCGTCTGTACGGTAATGAAACCTATCCGCATCGTTCGCGTTTTATTAACGAAATTCCCGTTGAGTTAATGGAAGAAGTGCGGCTTGGTGGCAGTGTCAGTTTTGCGACCAGTCGTTCGGTGGGTTTTTCCTCTGTGCAGGAATCATCTGTTGGAAGCATGCGGCTTGGCCAGCGTGTGTTGCACGCCAAATTTGGAGATGGTGTGGTGCTCAATGTGGAAGGCCAAGGTGCGCAGGCGCGGGTGCAGGTGAACTTTGACGGCATTGGCAGCAAGTGGCTGATGATGGAATACGCGAATTTGCAGCCGGTATAATCCTGAATCAATCAACGGAATTTTTCTTCTGATACGAATTCAGGCAATGCTTATTCGGTTGAATATTTTTAGCGTTTAATTCGCATTTAAATTTAGATACATAAAAAGGATAACATCATGTTTCAAAGTAAGTTGCTGGTTTTTTTTACGCTGTTTGCCGTATTGATATTGAGCGCTTGTGGTGAACCGAATACACCGACGACGGCCGTTGCAGCGGAAAACAAAACCTATAAGTGGAAACTGGTCACTACCTGGCCACCGAACTTTCCCATTTTTCAAGAAGGCGTAGAGCGTTTTGCCAAGGATGTAAAAGCACTCAGCAATGGCCGACTCAATATCACTGTTTATGCAGGAGGGGAGCTGGTGCCACCCTTGCAGGCTTTTGATGCTGTTTCCCAGGGCACGGTGGAAATGAGCCACGGTGCGGCCTATTACTGGGCGGGAAAAATTCCCGCCGGACAGTTTTTCACCGCTGTGCCTTTTGGTATGAATGCGCAGGGTATGAACGCGTGGCTGTACGCAGGTGGCGGGCTGGAGTTGTGGCGTGAGTTGTACAAACCACACGACCTGATGCCTTTTCCTATGGGTAATACTGGTGTGCAAATGGGGGGTTGGTTCAATAAAAAAATCGACACTATTGCTGATCTGAAAGGTTTGAAAATGCGCATTCCGGGGCTTGGCGGCAAAGTGTTTGCCAAAGCAGGCGGCACCCCCGTGCTGATGGCCGGTGGTGAAATTTACACCGCTCTGGATCGCGGCACCATCGATGCCACCGAATGGGTCGGGCCGTTTCACGACGAACGCCTCGGCCTGTATCGAGCCGCCAAATATTATTATTACCCTGGTTGGCACGAACCTGGCCCGGTGCTGGAACTGAATGTTAATTCCAAAGCCTGGAGCAGCCTCTCGCCGGATCTGCAAAAGATGATCGAAATTGCTGCTTCTGCATCTAATTTATGGATGTTGGCACAGTTTGAGGCGAAGAATCTTGAAGCCCTTGGGAAACTTAAAAATAAATACAATGTGCAGGTGCTAGCATTTCCGGATGAAGTGATTGCCGAATTGCGCAGGCTGTCCACGGTGGTACTGGAGGAAGAGGCGGGTAAAGATGCCGACTTCAAACGTATTTATCAGGCATACAAAACCTTTGCGGATAACAATGACAGCTGGAGTGAGCTCTCCGAGGCTGCGTATGCTAAGGCACGCAAACCTTGAGAGTGGTTTTTGCATACCGTTAAATAGGATGAATGGTGTGTTTTACGGAGCGGGCAGGGGTTTCCATGCTAATGTTTCAGTAAATAAAAGCCCAGCTTCAATGGGTAACTTTGGCCAAAGGCGTTGGATACCCATGCGATAATAGTTAAGCTGTGATTGATAGTGTTCGGCCAATGCGTCGAGTTTGGCCGCATTATTAATGTGATGGGTTTTGTAGTCCACCAGCCAGATACATTTTTTGCTGATCACCAGGCGATCAATAATGCCGTATACATTTTGACCTTCATTATTGTAATGCAATGGCACTTCATTATGTGCGTTGATGAATTGCGTGGGGTCAAACAGATGGCTGAATGTTGCTGAGTGGAATACGGTGTTGGCGCTGTTGAACCATGTTATCAGCTGGTCATCGTCTGTTGGCAAGCCTAATTCAGCCGCGACGCGCTGTGGAATATCTGCTGCCTGTTCGCT
>QIGJ01000165.1 GCA_003229995.1 Gammaproteobacteria bacterium
TTGATGACACAATCGGGTGGAAAATCTTTGGTGGTTATGAGCTCAATGATGTTCTTGCTGTAGAGGGTGGCTACATATCATTTGGTGACGCAGATTGGAGGCTCTCTGGCACCACTCTCCCGCCTGGCATTTCCACATCCCTCGAAACTACTGGATTTGAAATTGCAGCCATCGGCAATTTACCCATTAACAGCCAGTTTTCCTTTTTTGGCAAAGTAGGCCTGCTGGCCTGGGATAGCGAAATAAGGGCTTCCGATTCAACTAATTTTGCTTCGGACAGCGAAAGCGGCACGGATGTCTTTTTTGGTCTTGGCGGCCAATATGAAATCTCAGGCAATTTGGCCATACGAGGCAGTTGGGAGCGTTATACCACAGATGATATCGACATCGACTTTTTGTCTGCCAGCGCGGTTTTTGGTTTTTGAGCCATACTTGCACCACGAGGCTAACGTGGTGGGCACCCACCACGTATCTGTCTCCCACCTCTGCAATACTGAACAAACAATAATTCCGCTATAAAAAGCCAAATCCACCACGTTAAACCATTCGCCGTTTCCTTGTAAGATAAAACCATTCCGAATCGGACAGCCTGTTTTAGCCATAATCCGCAATGGGAGCTGCAAGTGGACATGGAAAATGAAAACCCCCGGATGCGTCACCAACGTGCCAGCACCAAAGATGAAAAAACTCGGATTCGACACCAACCTGCCGATACCAAAGATGAAAAAACCCGACTTCAGCACCAACCCGCCGATGTGGAAGACGAAAAAACCCGGATTCATCAGCAGGATGCTGATGACATAGAGAATGAGAAAACTCGGATTCTTCAACAGCATACCCCGGAGAAAAATCCACCAGATCCACCTCATACCAGCGAGATGGCCCCAAAAGAGCTTATCAATAACCGGTTTCGCCTCGAATACCTGCTGGGGCAAGGTGGCATGGGTGTCGTCTATGCCGCACGGGATTTGCGCAAAGAGGAACTGGGTGATGATGACTCGCGCATTGCGATCAAGCTGTTGTCAGAAGAGGTTCGACACCTACCCAATGCATTGCGCATGTTGCAGCAGGAATGTAAAAAAGCCCAGGAGCTGGCTCACCCTAATGTGGTAACGGTTTATGACTTTGACCGGGACGGTGAAGTGGTTTACATGACCATGGAATTGCTTGCAGGAAAGCCTCTGGACAGGTACATCCTCGACAGAGGCATTGCAGCAACCGGACAGAGCACACCTGTGGACTTCAGCGAAGCGCTTTCCATTATCACCGACATCGTACAAGGGTTGGCCTACGCACATAAACGCGGCATTGTGCATTTTGACCTGAAGCCCGGTAATATTTTTATTACCGATAATGGCACAACAAAAATTCTGGACTTTGGCATTGCCCGTGCTATGCGAACATCGGGCAGAAAAATGGTGGCTGATGATTCTGGGCTGGGTGAGATGATTGCACTGACACCGCGCTATGCCAGCCTTGAAATGCTTCATGGCAAACAGCCAGACCTCCGGGACGACATTTACGCATTAGCAATTATTGCTTATCAATTGCTGGCAGGAAAATACCCCTTCGGCGAATTATCGGCAGAAGAGGTGCAGCATCAGAATCTACAACCGGAACGAATCCCGGGCTTAACCGATCGGCAATGGAAAGGGCTTTTAGGTGGACTCGCCCTTAAACGGAAGGACAGAACCCTCTCCGTCGAAGCATTTCTCGAAACCCTGCTGCCCAAAAAAATAGATTTCCGATATTGGCTGGCGGTTGGCACCGCGACAACGGCCATTGTCGCCAGTCTCTTTTTCTGGCTACAGCCGCCGCAAATTGTCGCCCCCAGCCTATTTGAAAACCCACCGCCTGCGGCTGAGCTGGTGGGGGCAGACAAAAACCAGGTCGAACAACTGCTGGAAATCGCCGAAGTACATCTGATGATCGGCCGTCTGATTTCACCCACTGGCGCAAATGCCCATGATGTTTATAATCAGGTGCTTAGCATACACCCCTATAATCGTCAGGCCATTCAGGGACTGGAAACAGTATTGGACAAACTGGCACAGGCAGCCAAACAGGCAATAAATGATGGCAAACAACGCCAGGCCCAGGAACTGATCGACAGTGGCCTGAAAACCTACCCACAACACAAACAATTATTAGCACTGCAACAACAGCTTATCGAGGTACAACCATGAAAGACTGCAACCAGAAGATACAGGGAAAAACGGCATATACAGGCATTTCCCTGAAGTTATTACGACACGGGCTGGTGGCGTTTGCCGTTACCCTCATGGTTGGTTGCGTCGCAGGGTTGAACACACCGGACGGTGCGTCACAAATAACAGAAAATGCAACAAAAACATCGCCGGACAAATTTTTACCGGTTGATTGCTTACTGCCCCCGCAAGTACGAAAACTGGGTGCCCAAATGACTTACTTGGCTGCACGCAGACCCTTAAAAACCACCGCACAGGATTGTGAAATACGCGGTGGAGAATATGTCGCTTACGACCGGGCAGACTATCGCACAGCACTGCAAACCTGGTTGGAACAGGCAAAACAGGGCAACGCCGAGGCACAAGCCTATGTGGGTGAAATCTATGAAAAGGGACTGGGTTTACCGGCAGATTACAAAACCGCCTTTACTTGGTATTCACGCGCAGCAGAGCAAAATAATTCCCGCGCACAAATCAACCTGGGTTACCTGTATGAAAAAGGTCTGGGTGTTCCCCGGGACATGCTCAAGGCACTAAACTGGTACCGGCGCGCATCGGGCATTGAGGATGACCATCTTGACTACTCCTCCAATATTGAAGTCAAAGCAACCACCCTGGCACAGGAAAAAACCGAGGTGCTGCGACAGGAAGTACAACGACGGGAACAACAGGTACAAAACCTGACGGCTTCTGTTGCAGACATGCAAAAACAGTTACAGCAACGTGAAAACACATTGCAGGATGCACAACAACAGCTCGTGCAATTGAATAAAAATATGAAGGAGGACACTGAAAATGCCGCACGCCTGAAAGAACTGAAAATCGCTTATGCGGCACAAAAAGAACGTATCGTCCAGACGCAGGCCGCCGTTGTTACCTTACAGTCACGGATGTTACAGATACGGACACAGGCAACACGACAAACTAATAATCTGACGACCCAGCGACAAATGCTGGCAATGCGGGATCAGGATATTGCCGGCCCCTCTATTGAGCTGTTTGATCCTTCCATCGTGATAACCCGTGGCAGTGGGCCGGTGGTACGGGTTTCGCCGGGTAACACCACACGCTCCATCAAGGGAAAAATTACAGCGCCTGCGGGGCTGAAGCGGGCATCTGTGAATGGGCAGCCGTTATCCGTTGACGACGAAGGTATTTTTCAAACAAGTGTACCGGTGGGCAACAAAACACAAGTCGCCATACTGGCCACTGACAAGCAGAACCGGACAGCCCGTTTTTCCTTTATTATGGAATCTGGTCGCCACATAGTTGCTCAGGGCAACCTCATATCCCGAATTGGCACGGTATCCAAAGGCGTTAATTTTGGGCGCTATTTTGCATTGGTCATCGGTAACAATGACTACCCGCAATTTCCCACACTGGAAACCGCTGTCAATGATGCAAAGCACGTCGCTAACGTACTGCGATCTGACTACAATTTTGAAACACGACTCATTCTCAATGCAGACAGATATGCCATTCTTTCGGCACTGAATGATCTGCGCGGACAACTGACAGAAACCGATAATTTACTGATTTATTACGCCGGTCACGGCGAACGCGACCCGGAAACCTTGCAAGGATACTGGCTGCCAGTCGATGCCGAACAGGAAAATACCGCTAACTGGATCGCCAACTCCACCATTTCGGATTTACTCAACACACTGAAAGCCAAGCATGTTTTAGTGGTTGCCGACTCCTGTTATTCCGGTTCCATGACACAAAGCTCGGTGGCACGCATTGACGCCCAACTGGATGACAAGCACCTGAAAAAATGGCTGAAAGTCATGGCAAAAACACCATCACGCACAGTATTGACATCCGGTGGTGTCAGCCCTGTGCTCGATAGCGGTGGTGGTGCACACTCTGTTTTTGCCAAGGCCTTTCTTCAGGAACTGAAAAAAGATACCAGCATCATTGACGCCTACAAAATCTATCTTGGTGTGTCACAACAAGTCAAAACAGAAGCGGCATCCGTCGGTTTTTTACAGCGACCAACGTATGCGCCCATTCGTCACACCGGCCATAACGGTGGAGAATTTCTGTTCGTAAAAGAAGGATAAAAGAGGTAATATTGCGTCGCAGTTTA
>QIGJ01000103.1 GCA_003229995.1 Gammaproteobacteria bacterium
CGTGATGATTTTATCGGTGACGTAAAAGATGGTACACCGGCCATGTTTGATTATGCGGTGCATGCCAAAAATGGTTCCATGTACAACACACCAGCTACTTATGGCTGGTATCTGGCTGGTCTGGTCTTTGCCTGGATCAAGGAAAAAGGCGGTTTGGCGGCCATGGGTGAAATCAATCAACGCAAGGCGGAAAAATTGTATGCGGCAATTGATACGTCAGATTTTTATGCGAAATTGCCACTCACTGCCGTTCCTGGATGAATGTGCCGTTCACCTTGGCCAATGCAGATCTGGATGCCACGTTTCTTGCTGAAGCTAAGGAGGCGGGTTTGGTGACCTTGAAGGGACACCGTTCTGTCGGTGGGATGCGTGCGAGTATTTATAATGCGATGTCTGAAGCGGGCGTGGATGCGTTGATTACCTTCATGGCTGATTTTGCACGACGTAATGGTTAATAAAAATCCAACGCAAAGGTGCGAAGAATGCAAAGAAATTCAAAAAAATGATGATGTTTTGTGGCTTTTGCTCCGCGCCTTTACGTTGAAAAAATGGATATAACTGACTATGTATAAAATTTTGACTCTCAATAATATTTCCGTTGCCGGACTGGAGCGCTTGCCGCGTGAAAACTATGAGGTGGCCTCGGAAATTCAGCACCCGGATGCCATCTTGCTGCGTTCCTTTAAGATGCATGATATGGATATTCCGACAACGCTGAAAGCGATAGGCCGTGCCGGTGCCGGTGTGAATAATATTCCTGTGGACAAAATGAGCGCTGCTGGTATTCCGGTATTTAATGCGCCGGGTGCCAATGCCAATGCCGTAAAAGAATTGGTGATTACCGGTATGTTGCTGGCCTGTCGTAATATTTGTCAGGCTTGGGAATTTGCGCGTGAACTGGAAGGCGATGATGCGACGGTCAACAAGCAGGTTGAGGCGGGTAAGAAAAATTTTGGTGGTTTTGAACTGCCGGGCCGCACCCTGGGAGTGGTTGGTTTGGGGGCAATTGGTCGCCAGGTGGCCAATGCGGCTGTGGCGCTGGGTATGAAGGTCGTTGGTTTTGATCCGGGTATTACTGTGGAAGGTGCTTGGGCTTTGTCGGCTAATGTGAAAAAGGCGGCCACAGTGGATGAGTTGTTGTCACAAGTGGATTTCGTGACTTTTCATGTGCCACTTATAGGGGCTACCAAACACATGATCAATGCAGAGCGCCTGAAAAACATGAAAGACAATGTGGTCATCCTTAATTTTGCCCGTGGTGGCATTGTGGATGATGAGGCTGTGTCTGAGGCGATCAAGGCCGGTAAGGTCTATGCTTACGTATGTGATTTTCCGACCAATTTGTTGAAAAAACATGAGCGGGTCATTACTTTGCCGCACTTGGGGGCGTCCACTGTGGAGGCAGAAGATAACTGTGCCATCATGGTGGCGGAGCAGGTGCGTGACTATCTGGAGAATGGCAATATTACGAATTCGGTGAATTTCCCCGAAGTGAATATGCCGCGTAACAAGGGTGTACGTATTACTGTTGTGAATTCCAATGTACCCAATATGGTGGGGCAGATCACCACAGCGCTGGCGGAGGGAGGTTTAAATATTGTTGATATGCTGAACAAATCCCGTATTGATTTAGCTTACACTCTGGTGGATGTTGATAAAGAGGTGCCGGATATTGTACTGGATGCTGTGTGCGCCATTGATGGTGTATTGGCCGTACGGGCGATATGACGATAACAGAGTATACTGTGAAAAAATAAAGGCCCGCTGGGTTTAATGGGCGTATCAGGTTAAAGATACCCTAAAAATAACTATCAGTTGCATACCGTCTACTAAAGCTTATGACCAATAAACTTGAGATAATCCGAGAAAAAATTGATGTGCTGGATAAAGAACTCCAGGATATGATCAATGAACGTGCACGTCTTGCACAGGAAGTGGCACAGGTAAAACAGGCGCAGGGTGATGACACCGTTTATTACCGCCCGGAACGCGAAGCGGCAGTGTTGCGTGAAGTGCTGGCGCGTAACGAAGGCCCTCTGTCCGGTGAAGATATGGCGCGCTTATTTCGTGAAATCATGTCTGCCTGTCTGGCGTTGGAGCAAACGTTACAAGTGGCCTTCCTTGGGCCCGAGGGCACTTTTACTCAAGCTGCTGCATTGAAGCACTTCGGTTATTCGGTACGTACTGTGTCAATGAACACGATTGATGAAGTATTCCGTGAAGTCGAGTCTGCTGCGGTAAATTACGGCGTGGTGCCGGTGGAGAATTCCACGGAAGGCGTGATCAATCACACGTTGGATTTGTTTATGCAACAATCCTCGCTGGTTATTTGTGGTGAAGTGGATTTGCGTGTACATCACCACTTGTTAGGTAAAAGCCAGGACTACAATAGTCTGAAACGCATTTACTCGCATCAGCAATCATTGGCGCAGTGTCGTGAATGGCTGAATGTGCGCTTGCCGGGTGTGGAACGAGTGCCCGTCAGTTCCAATGCGGAAGCGGCACGTCGCGCTGCTGCTGGTGAAGAACAGGTGGCGGCTATCGCCAGTGATATTGCTGCCGACATTTATGGTCTTGAGATACTGGAGGCCAATATTGAAGATAATCCCGATAATACGACGCGCTTTCTGATTATTGGTCGCCAGTCGGTCGCGTCCAGTGGTGATGATAAAACGTCTTTGCTGGTTTCCACGCCCAACAAGCCGGGTGCATTACATCAAATGTTGGAGCCGTTCGCAGAAAATACAATTTCCATGAGCCGCATTGAATCCCGACCGTCTCGTTTAGCTAACTGGGAATATGTATTCTTTATTGATATTAATGGCCACGTTGAAGATGAAAAAATTATTCGGTGTCTAGATGCATTACGTGAAAAAACCTCCATGCTTAAGGTGCTGGGTTCCTATCCTCGGGCGGTTTTGTAACCGGGTTTAACTGAGCTGAATGATTGTGAATCCATTCGAAGCACAAACTACGCCTGGCATTAAAGGCCTACGTCCGTATCAACCTGGTAAACCCATCGACGAGTTGCAGCGTGAGTATGGTGTGAGTAATGTGGTTAAACTGGCCTCCAATGAAAATCCATTAGGGCCAAGTCCCGCAGTACTGGCGGCATTACAAAACAAATTTGCCGAATTGGCGCGCTACCCTGATGGCAATGGGTTTGAGTTGAAGCAGGCATTGGCGGCCAAACACGGTGTTGAGATGGCACAAATTACCCTCGGTACGGGTTCCAGTGATCCACTGGAATTTGTGGTGCGAGTGTTTGTGCAGCCGGGTGATGAGGTAATATTTTCCGAACATGCTTTTGCCATGTACCCCATTATCACCCAGGCTGCCAGCGCCACCGCCGTTATCACATCGGCAACCGATTGGGGACACGATCTCGATGCTATGTGTGCTGCGGTTACTGATCACACCCGGGTGATTTTTATTGCCAACCCAAACAACCCTACGGGTACTTGGTTGGGGCGTGAAGCACTACAGGCTTTTATCGCTGATATTCCCGAGCGGGTGATGGTGGTAATCGATGAGGCGTATTTTGAATTTGCCAGCGATCCTGCATTGGGCGCTGTGGACTATCCCGATGCCACGCAATGGTTAAATCGTTTTCCCAACTTGATGGTGACCCGTACTTTTTCCAAAGCCTACGGACTGGCAGGGCTGCGTGTGGGTTATTCGTTGTCCCATCCGGATGTGGCCAATTTGCTAAACCGTATTCGCCCCCCTTTTAATGTGAACAGTCTGGCATTGGCAGCTGCCTGCGCCAGTCTGAGCGATGAAGGTCACATGCGTCGCGGGGTAGCGCTCAATGCCGAGCAAATGCATGTAGTGACCACGGCAGTGAAAAAAATGGGTCTGGATTTTATCCCTTCAGTCGGCAATTTTGTTTGCATTGATGTGGGCGAGAATGCCGCAGAGGTCTATGAAGCGTTGCTTCATGAAGGTGTGATCGTACGTCCTGTGGCCAACTA
>QIGJ01000286.1 GCA_003229995.1 Gammaproteobacteria bacterium
GCGGCTGGCCAAAATAAATACCGCCCGTCAACTCACGCACAATCATGATATCCAGCCCGGAAACCACTTCCGGTTTCAGCGTGGAGGCATCAGCCAACTGCTTGTAGAGAATCGCAGGACGTAAATTGGAAAACAGCTCCAGTTCCGCCCGCAAACCCAGCAGTCCCTTTTCCGGACGCACGCTGATGTCCAGTGATTCCCATTGATAACCTCCCACCGCACCCAGCAAAATCGCATCGGATGCTTTGGCCAGTGCCAGCGTATCATCAGGCAATGGTTTGCCGCTGGCTTCATAACCGGCACCACCGACAGGGGCTTCATTCATTTCGATATCGAGCCCATCGGCACGCAGGCACTCCAGCACCTTTACTGCTTCGGCAACAATCTCGGGGCCGATGCCATCACCGGGTAAAACTGCAATTTTTTTTGTCATCACTTTGTACTCTGTAGGGTGGGCACTGCCCACCAAAAGGTTTCACCATTATTGCGCGAAGTGGTGGGCGATACTCACCCTACGGTGACTTTGCATCTTTTGCGGTTAATTAAACAACCACGGTGCTTCCTGTGCGCGTCGCTCTTCATAAGCACGAATGTCATCCACATGCTGCAAAGTGAGACCGATATCATCCAGCCCATTCAACAAACAATGTTTACGAAATTCTTCCACATCAAAAACAATGCCCTTGCCATCTGGCGTGATGATGGTTTGTGCTTCAAGATCAATGCTGAACGCATAACCTTCATTAGCCGCTACAGCCTGAAATAACCCATCCACCACCGATGCATCAAGCACAATGGGCAAAATACCGTTCTTGAAGCAGTTGTTGAAAAAGATATCCGCATAACTGGGCGCGATAATGACGCGAAAACCGTAATCAAGCAACGCCCAGGGCGCATGTTCACGCGAGGAACCGCAACCAAAATTTTCGCGGGCCAACAGAATGCTTGCCCCCTGATAACGTGGTTGATTGAGCACGAAGTCCGTATTCAGTGACCGCACACTGTTATCCATGCCCGGCTCACCATGATCAAGATAACGCCACTCGTCGAACAGGTTGGGACCAAACCCCGCACGTTTGATGGATTTCAAAAACTGTTTGGGAATAATGGCATCGGTATCCACATTGGAACGATCCATGAGTGCCACAAGCCCTTTATGTATTTTAAACTTTTCCATTTTTTATAACCCCATTTTCAATACAAAAATGCAAAGGGTGCAAAGAAAATATTTTTACCTAGATTTTACATAAAAATTTTGCGTTCTTCGCGCCTCTGCATCTTTGCGTTGGATTTTTAGAAATCTCGCACATCCACAAAATGCCCAGTAACCGCTGCCGCCGCCGCCATGGCCGGGCTCACCAGATGAGTACGTCCGCCTTGCCCTTGTCGCCCCTCAAAATTTCGATTCGAAGTAGAGGCACAACGCTCGCCCGGTTCCAGTCTGTCGGCATTCATGGCCAGACACATGGAGCAACCCGGCTCACGCCATTCAAAACCGGCATCGATAAAAATGGTATCAAGGCCTTCTCTTTCCGCTTGTGCTTTTACCAAACCGGAACCCGGTACCACCATCGCTAACTTCACGTTGTCCGCCACCTTTCGCCCTTTGGCCACAACCGCTGCCGCACGCAAATCTTCGATGCGCGAATTGGTACAGGAGCCAATGAAAGCCTTATCGATGTTAATTTCGTTGATCGGCGTATTGGCTTCCAGTCCCATGTAAACCAGCGCGGCACGCATACCGTCGGCCTTTACCACATCACTTTGTTGCGCCGGATCAGGCACGCGACCATCCACAGAAACAACCATTTCCGGTGATGTCCCCCAGGTGACTTGCGGCTGAATATCAGCACCGTTAATACGCACCACATGATCAAACGGTGCATCATCATCGGAATGTAATTCACGCCATGTCGCCACTGCCGCTTCCCATTGCTCATTCGTCGGTGCATAGGGTCGCCCCTGCACATAATCAATGGTCTTTTGATCCACCGCCACCATACCTGCACGCGCGCCACCTTCGATGGCCATATTGCACACGGTCATACGGCCTTCAATGGAAAGAGCACGAATGCCTTCACCGCCGAATTCAATGGCATAACCCGTGCCACCTGCCGTACCAATTTCGCCAATAATGGCCAACACAATGTCTTTAGCCGTCACACCCGGTCCCACCGCACCATCAATGCTCACCAACATGTTTTTCGACTTGCGCTGAATCAAACACTGCGTCGCCAATACATGCTCCACCTCGGAAGTGCCGATGCCGTGGGCCAATGCACCCAATGCACCATGAGTGGACGTGTGTGAATCACCACAGACAAGGGTCATACCTGGCAAAGTGGCACCCTGCTCGGGACTGATGACATGCACAATGCCCTGGCGAATGTCATCCATTTTGAATTCGGTAATACCGAACTCATCGCAATTATTGTCCAGTGTTTCCACCTGTAAACGCGCCACAGGATCGGTGATACCCTGCGCACGCCCACCGTTTTCCGGTGGCGTGGTGGGTACATTGTGATCCGGTGTGGCGAGATTGGCAGTCACCCGCCACAGCTTACGACCTGCCAGACGCAACCCTTCAAAGGCCTGCGGTGAGGTCACTTCATGCACCAGATGCCTGTCTATGTAAAGAAGGCAGGTACCGTCTTCCTGCCGACGCACTACGTGGGCGTCCCACAACTTGTCGTAAAGAGTTTTGCCAGCCATTATTCTTTCTCCCGTTGTTCTCGCTTCGTTTTTGATCTTCATCCAATCTGTTGAAGAAAATTCTAGTCCACCTGAAAAATAACAACAATTCTATTTTTTAATGATTTGCATTCCATTTAGGAATGAATAAGACTGGAGCAATGGACACAAGCAACCTGCAAACCTTTATCGCTGCCGCAGAGTTAACATCTTTTTCGCTCGCTGCCGAACAGCTCTATCTCACGCAGCCTGCGGTCAGTAAACGGATTGCCACTTTGGAGAGAGAATTGGGTGCAGCGCTGTTTGACCGTATTGCCCGTCGCGTCAACCTGACCGAGGCTGGCCGTGAATTCCTGCCACGCGCCAAAGCTATTCTGTGTGAAATAGAAGACAGCCGACGATTGATTTCCAATCTCACCGGCACCGTGGCCGGACAACTCAGTATTGGCACCAGTCACCATATTGGCCTGCACCGATTACCACCCGTGCTCCGGCAATTCAGCAAAGCCTGGCCTGACGTGGCACTCGATCTGCAATTTATGGATTCCGAAGCCGCCTGTCGCGCAGTGCAAGCGGGCGATCTCGAACTGGGCATTGTCACTCTGCCATTGGAACCACTGACCGACTTAAAAAGTGAACTCATCTGGCCCGACCCGCTGGCTATCGTCGTCGCCCACGAGCACCCGCTGGCAAAAAAACCCAGGCTCGATTTTCAACAGCTTGCGGAATACCCGGCAATTTTACCCTCACCGGGCACTTACACCCGACAATTGCTGGAGCGCAGTATTGCCCAGGCCGGAGAAAAACTCGGCACAGGCATGACCACCAATTATCTTGAGACCATCAAAATGATGGTGGGAGTCGGGTTGGGCTGGTCAGTGCTGCCACGCAGCATGCTGAACGACGAACTGCTTGCATTGAAAATACGCGGCGTAAAATTGACACGTCAATTGGGAATTGTGCGCCATCAGGCACGCACCCTGTCGAATGCGGCGAGTGCGATGATCAATACATTACAAGCACAAACTTAGGAATAGAAATTAAATAAGGAATGGGCACGCAATAACTTCCCGGTTTAGCGCCCGGATTTAGTCTGTATTCGTTCGTTCTGATTAAACAAAAGTGCAGGAATAGTCGTTTCTATTTCAAGCTTTTGTGATTGAAGAACGGGCGAAGACGGGCTGAAGGCGGGATGCTAAATAAGGAAATTATTGCGTGCCCATTCCTAACTTCCCGGTTTAGCGCCCGGACTTCGTTCGTTCTGATTGACGACTGCATGGATGCAGGAGGCAGAGCAACGCAGGAGCAGTTGCCGAACAAAAGTGCAGGAATAGTCGTTCTATTTCGAGCTTTTGTGATTGAAGAACGGGTGAAGATGAGATGCAAAACAAGGAAGTTATTACGTGCCCATTCCTTAACTAAAATTGCACACCCACACTGAGGAATGCAATGTCTGACTCAATCGCCGTCAGTTCCAGCTCCAGCTGCGCAATGCCTATGCCAAAGCCCAAACCAATACCATAAGAAACCCCGCTGTCTGTTTCGGAGACAGAACCAATAGTGACTTCTTCATTCACCAAACCGCCCTTGGCCTTAAAATAGATAGGTCCACCCGTACGAAAAGCCAAATATAACGCCCGTGTATCCACTTCTACTTTATTGCCAGCAAATTTCCCGTCACTGGTGGTCGTAGTGATTTCACCTTCCAGCGCCAAATCTGCTACCACAACCCCTATTTCATAACCTACAACAACACCGGTATTCGTGGTATCGCTAAAACCACCCACATCAATCAACATCGGCCCGGTCTTTGCTCCGAAAAACCAGTCTGCTGATGCTGGTGCAACGGCAAACATTCCTAAAAAACCCACCAAAAAAACTGTTTTCATTTGACGCATTGTATATCCACCCTTGTGCTGTTGTTTGTATACTGCTGTTCATCATTTTAAAATGGCAATCACGCCAAGTATCGACCATTGTTAACAAAAATTAAATACCGACACTTATGACAGACAACGATATCCTTCAGTCTCTGGTTCCTCTGGGAATAAGCTTCATTGCCTACTTTGTGGTGCATTCCCTGTTAGCGTCATTATGGTTCAAGCGCTGGGTACACTGTCAATGGCCGGGATTAATGCCCGCCTATCGGCTCACCTATAATGTTCTCGCAGTCATCCTGCTGATTCCCCTGCTCTGGTTCATGCACCAAAATCCAGGGCCATTGATTTGGCAATGGCCGGGGTTGGCGAACTGGCTAATGAAAGGGTTAACCATTACGGCCATACTGGGTTTTATCTGGTCACTAAAGTCCTACGATAATGGGGTATTTCTGGGAATCACCCAATGGCGCAACCGACACATGGATAGCACCGACCCGGACTCCTTGCAGATTTCTACCCTGCATCGGTTTGTGCGCCATCCCTGGTATTTCTTTTTTTTGGTTATTTTATGGACGCAAAACTTGCACCTTGCCCATCTGGTTGTTTATAGCCTGATCAGCATTTATTTTGTGATTGGCTCCCGCATGGAAGAGCGTAAACTGGTTGCACATTACGGAGAAACCTATGAAAAATACTGCCAGCAGGTACCCGGACTGATTCCGTTACCCTGGAAATGGTTAAGCAAAGAAAAAGCCAATCAACTGATGCAACTTGCTGTAGACCACAACGAAAAACCCGGTTAAACAAACGACACCCGTTACGAAAAAATACCCGTGACCGACATTCAATTTTTATAACATCAGGATGCCTGCTTATAAATCAAACCCGGATTCACCAACAACTCACCGCGTTTGACCTGGTCCAATGGGCAACCTTCTGCATCGCACTGCGCCACCCGATCAAAAATATATGTCACACCTTGATCTTTAAAAGATTCATAAATGGGTTTTCCCAAGTGCGAACCAATTGCACGGCCATATTCTGGTTTTTCCACAAACCTGCCCCCTTAAAGCTATTTTAAGAATTGACAATGAAGCCTCAGATTGCGCCATCATCAAGCCCATTATCGTCCGACGGCTTACTCTCTTTAGCCTTGCTTTTCGATAAAACCCGATAAGATTTTGAAGTGAAAAAATTAAGAGAGTGATCTATACACTTTACCGAATATGATG
>QIGJ01000009.1 GCA_003229995.1 Gammaproteobacteria bacterium
GGCGTTGCTGCTGGTAGTGCCGCGTCTGGGCACTATTTCTCCATGGTCGTCCAAGGCTACGGATATTGCACATAATTGCAGGCTCAGTGAAATCCGTCGCATCGAACGCGGTACGGCTTATTATTTTTCCGGGGCTAATGGCACGGCGCTGAGTGATCATCAATTGTCGCTGCTCAAGCCGTTGATCCATGACCGCATGGTGGAGCAGGTGTTGGATAATATGGAGGATGTAAAGGCTCTGTTTATGCGGGCCGAGCCTACTCCGATGGCTACGGTGGATATTCTTGGTGGCGGGCGTGATGCGTTGGCCTGCGCCAATGTTGAGCAGGGGCTGGCGCTGGCAGATGATGAAATTGATTATCTGATGGAAAATTTCAGTGCGTTGGGTCGTAATCCCACAGATGTGGAATTGATGATGTTTGCCCAAGCTAATTCCGAGCACTGCCGCCACAAGATTTTCAATGCGGACTGGGTTATCGATGGCCAGCCGCAGGATCATTCCCTGTTCGGGATGATTCGCAACACGCACAAACTTCACCCCGAAGGTACGTTGTCGGCATACGAAGATAACTCGGCAGTGATGAGCGGCAGTGCCGGTCAACGGTTTTTCCCGAACCCGGAAAATGGTCGTTATGCGTATCATGACGAGGATGTGCATATTCTGATGAAGGTAGAGACGCATAATCATCCCACCGCCATTTCTCCTTTTCCTGGTGCGGCTACGGGTTCCGGAGGTGAAATTCGTGATGAGGGTGCTACTGGCCGTGGTTCCAAACCCAAGGCCGGGTTGTGCGGGTTTTCCGTGTCCAACCTGAATTTGCCTGATGCACCGCAACCCTGGGAAACGGATTATGGCCGACCAGGGCGTATTGTTTCGGCACTGGATATCATGCTGGAGGGCCCCGTCGGCGCGGCGGCGTTTAATAATGAATTTGGCCGCCCCAATATTTGTGGTTATTTCCGTACCTTTGAAGAAAAGGTGCCGTCAGCAAGTGGCGCAGATGGCACGGAAGTGCGCGGCTACCACAAGCCCATTATGCTGGCGGGTGGACTGGGTAATATTCGTGCCGGGCATGTGGAAAAAAATGTGATTCCTCCAGGTACGCAACTGGTTGTACTGGGTGGCCCGGCAATGTTGATTGGTCTGGGGGGAGGGGCGGCTTCCAGTATGGCGACAGGCGACAGTCACGAAGACTTGGATTTTGCCTCCGTACAACGCGGCAACCCAGAAATGGAACGCCGTGCGCAGGAGGTCATTGATCGTTGCGTGGCCATGGGTGATAACAATCCCATTGTCTCCATTCATGATGTGGGGGCGGGCGGGTTGTCCAATGCCATGCCGGAAATCGTCCATGATTGTGGTCGTGGTGCACGTTTTGAATTGCGTACGATTCCCAGCGATGACCCGGGTATGTCACCGAAAGAGATCTGGTGCAACGAATCTCAGGAACGTTATGTGGTCGCAGTGACTCTGGAACGGTTGGCGGAGTTTGAAGCATTATGCGAACGTGAGCGCTGTCCTTTCGCGGTGATCGGCGAAGCCACCGAAGAGCAGCAATTACTGCTAAGCGATAGTCACTTTGATAACACACCGATTGATATGTCCATGGATGTCCTGCTGGGCAAACCACCCAAAATGCTGCGCGATGTGCATAGTCACACTTTTCACAAACGGGAATTCGAAACGGCGGATATCGATCTGATGGACGCCGCCATGCGCGTGTTGCGTCTGCCTTCGGTGGCGGATAAAACTTTTCTCATTACCATTGGTGACCGCACGGTGACGGGCATGGTGACCCGCGACCAGATGGTCGGCCCCTGGCAGGTGCCGGTGGCGGACGTGGCAGTGACCAGCACTGATTTCACTGGCTATGCCGGTGAGGCGATGGCCATGGGGGAACGCACCCCCATTGCACTGTTGCATCATGCGGCCTCGGCGCGCATGGCTGTGGGTGAAGCCATTACCAATATTGCCGCTGCGCGTATTAATCAGCTCAGCGATCTCAAACTGTCCGCCAACTGGATGTCTCCGGCGGGGCATCCTGGTGAAGATGCCGGTTTGTTTGACGCGGTGAAAGCGGTGGGCATGGAACTGTGTCCTGAGCTGGGCATCGCCATTCCGGTGGGAAAGGATTCCATGTCCATGAAAACCGTCTGGCAGGAGGAGGGCAGAGAAGAAAAGTCCGTGACTTCGCCACTGTCACTGATTATTACCGCTTTTGCGCCTGTGCTGGATGTGTGTGAAACCCTGACGCCGCAGTTAAACGGCGATGGCGATCTGATTCTCATTGATCTGGGCAAGGGTGAAAACCGCCTGGGAGGTTCTGCTCTGGCGCAGGTTTACAAACAGCTAGGACATCATGCGCCGGACGTGGATGATGCCAGTGCGTTGGCCTCTTTTTTCGCTGCAATACAGGCACTCAATCAGCGAGGCCTGTTACAGGCTTACCATGATCGCTCCGATGGTGGTCTGCTGGCCTGTGTGTGCGAAATGGCTTTTGCCGGTGGTACAGGTGTCCATATCCAGATGGACCATCTGGCTGATGACGCATTTGCGGCATTGTTTAATGAAGAACTCGGCGCGGTGATTCAAGTGAATCACACCGATACCGACGATGTGCTGGCCTGCCTGTGGGATTATGGCCTGGGCAAACACAGTTTTGTTATCGGTGCGCCCACAGATGATAACCGCATCAGCTTCAGTTTTGATGGCAACGAAGTATTGGGTGAAGACCGCATGGCATTTCGTCGTGCCTGGTCTGAAACGACACTGCACATGCAATCGCTGCGTGATAATCCTGATTGCGCTCAACAGGAAATGGAGGCCCGGTTGGATACGGCTGATCCGGGGCTGAATGTTGAATTGAGTTTTGATGTTGATGACAATGTGGCTGCGTCGTTTATTCACACGGGTGTGCGTCCGCGCATGGCCATTCTGCGAGAGCAGGGTGTGAATGGCCAGATTGAAATGGCCGCTGCTTTTGATCGCGCCGGTTTTGATGCCGTTGATGTACACATGAGTGACATTATCGCCGGGCGTATTTCGCTGGCCGATTTCAAGGGTATGGTGGCTTGCGGCGGTTTTTCTTATGGAGATGTACTCGGTGCCGGTGAAGGTTGGGCGAAGTCGGTGTTGTTCAACAGCCGTGCGCGAGATGAGTTTGCGGCCTTTTTCCAACGTGATGACAGCTTTGGTCTCGGTGTGTGTAATGGTTGCCAGATGATGTCCAATCTGCATGAACTGATTCCGGGTGCCGATCTGTGGCCACACTTTGAGCGTAATGCTTCTGAACAGTTTGAAGGTCGTCTGTCGTTGGTGGAAGTGCTGTCATCGCCATCACTGTTTATGGCGGATATGGCGGGTTCACTTCTGCCCATTGCCGTGGCTCATGGTGAAGGACGTGCTGTATTTGCTAATGGTGCCAATGGTGTGCAGCCGGTGTTGGATGCGCGTCTGGTGACTTTACGTTATATCGATAACCACGGTCAGCCGACAGAACATTATCCTGCCAATCCCAATGGCTCACCGCAGGGTATTACCGGGCTGACCACCACGGATGGTCGTTTCACTATCATGATGCCACACCCGGAGCGGGTGTTTCGTGCAGTGCAATATTCCTGGTCACCGGAAGAGTGGGATGAAGATGGCCCGTGGTTGCGCATGTTCCGCAATGCGCGAGTGGCAGTGGGGTAGCGGGTAAAGAACGCGGATGCCTTGCCGCTATTGCGGTTGATGGGTAAGGAATGGGCACGCAATAACTTCCCGGTTTAGCGCCCGGATTTAGTCCGACTTCGTTCGTTCTGATTGACGACTGCATGGATGCAGGAG
>QIGJ01000079.1 GCA_003229995.1 Gammaproteobacteria bacterium
GATAATGACAATATTCTCAGCGAGATTGAACAATACCCGTTGCTGAAAAATCAGCGCACGGAGGGTTTGTTTGCCCGTTCCAGTCTATTGCATTCCCTGATTGAGTGGGTAGGGGTGCGAGGACTGTTGCTGCGTGTGCTGGGTATCGTTGTTCTAGTGATATCAGGACTGTTGGCCTGGAATACTTATTTTAAACCGGCCCAGCTGGTTGATACGGTATTTGTAGAATCCGGTGAAATATTTCAGTCTGTGACCATATCGGGACGTGTGGTGAGCAAACAACGTGTCAATGTGAGTTCAGCGAGAGCCGGGCGTTTGGTAAAAATACAGGTAAAAGAGGGTGACAAGGTTAAACAGGGACAAGTGCTGGCTAAAGTTGATGACCGTGAATTAACCAGTCGTCTGAAGCGTGTCAAAATCAGTTTATCATCGGCGCAGGAAAATATCGTGATGGCAGAACGTACGCTGGATCGATTGCGTAGAGCATATGCAAAAGGCGCAGTGGCACGGCATTTGGTTGAAGATGCCGAGGCCGACCTGCTTGCCATACGTAGTAAAGCGGACATTGCGGCAGAAGAAGTGCGCAGTGCAACACTGGAGCTTGACAGTCAAAAGATTACGGCGGCGTTTAGCGGTACGGTGACCACTCGCTATGCTGAAATTGGCCAGTGGGTAGGTCCGGCAGAAACATTGTTTACGTTAGTGGATGACTCACAACGTGAAATTGAAGCGCATGTGGATGCAGCAGACAGTGTTGCTGTTAACGTCGGGCAGGTGGTAATGGTGTCCAGTGATGCTTTCCCTGGATTGGAATGGCAGGAGTCGGTGGTGCGTTTAGGGGCAGAGGCAGACAGTAAGCGGAATGCAAATTCAATAAAGGTGTATATCAGTCTTGGTAGTGACTCACCGACGCTTCACTATGGTCAACAGGTTAATGCCGACATCCGTACAGTATGGAATCCCAATACGCTCAAAATACCTTTTGAGGCATTGACCCGCCATAATGGACAAACCATGGTGGCCGTGTTGGAAGGTGAGCATGCACGGATGAGAGTTATTGAAACCGGGATTGAAGACTTTTCCATGGCGGAAGTCAAACAAGGTTTGAGTGCGGGAGAAACAGTGATTTTACTCAGGGGAATAACGCTGAAAAATGGTGACAAAGTGTATCCCCGTACACCATCAAAATAACTTTGATGGTGTATTATTGGACAGGGAAGTTATTACGTGCCCATTCCTAACCAATAAAACCACGATACTGCTGATCCGTGCAGACTGACATTAAATGATTCAACTGCACAATGTTTACAAAACCTACCAACGGGGCAGTTTATCTGTACCGGTGCTGCGGAACGTTTCTGTTGATATCAAAAAAGGTGAATTTGTCGCCATTATGGGGCCGTCCGGTTCTGGTAAATCAACGCTGTTGAATATTCTTGGTTGTCTTGATACTGCCGATGCTGGCAGCTACACGCTGGGTAATAACATTATCCAGGGAGCGAGTGAGGATAACCTTGCTGCCATTCGTAATCGCTGGCTGGGTTTTATTTTTCAATCATTTAACCTGATTCCCCGCATTGATGCGAAGCATAATGTCGAACTGCCCATGGTTTATGCCGGTGTGTTGCCCTCTGTGCGACAAAAGCGCGCACTTGCCGCATTAAACATTGTCGGTCTTGCAGATCGTGCCAAACATATCCCCGCACACTTGTCTGGTGGTCAACAACAACGGGTGGCGATTGCGCGCGCGATTGTCAACGACCCTGAAATCATTATTGCAGATGAGCCGACGGGCGCATTGGATTCACAGGCCAGCCACGAAATCATGCGTCTTTTCCAACAGTTACAAGCCAGTGGGAAAACCATCGTAATGGTGACTCATGAGGACGAAATTGCCGCATTTGCGCAACGTATTATTGGTGTGCGTGATGGTGAAATTTCTGATCATCAAGATGAACGTGTACAAAAATGAATACACTGCATGTCAGTATTTTTCACGATGTCCTATTGCAAGCCATATCATCACTCAAAGAAAATAAACTGCGTACCGTGCTCAGCGTTATGGGCATCACGATTGGTATCTGCGCCGTTATGGTTGTAGGCACGGTTAGCCAAGGCATGAAAAAATACATTTATCAGGAACTGGAAACTTACGGTCTGGAAACGTTATGGGTTTATCGCAAATGGAAAGATGACAATCCTTTCCGTACCGTGCGCCAAGGCAGTGGTATTAATAATGATGATTTGGAATTTATGCCATCGTGTTGTGCCTCGGTAAAACAGGTGACGCCGATAGTCTATCATTATAAAAACCGAGTACCGCTGCATTTAAAAGGCAACTTCACTCATGCCAATCTTGAAGGCGTGGGAATCGCTTATACTGATATCAATAATGATAAATTCAGTCTGGGGAGAAATTTCCGCCGGGATGACATTCAACATCGTAAGCCGGTTGCGATCATTGGCACTAAAATACGCACCGCATTATTTGGTGCATACACCAATCCCATCGGGAAGGTGATACGCTGGGGGGGGATTCGCTTAACCGTGATTGGCGTTTTGGCGTTTAAAAACAGGGATATTTTATCACAGTTGGGTACGAGTGATTATGATGTGAATCAACGTGTATTGATTTCGTACACACTTTATCAGCAACAACTGGGTTCCAAAGACATTCATACCCTGCAAGCAGAAGCCGTGAGTGTCGCAGTGACGGGTAAAGCACTGAATGAATTAACAGAATTTCTCAATCGACGGCATAACTATCGTTATGAGTACGTTGCAGAAAATATGGATGTCTGGATTTCCACAGCAGAAGATTTGTTGCGAAAAATTTCGTTTATTGGTTTGCTGGCAGCCTTGATTTCATTATTGGTGGGTGGCATCGGTATTATGAATATCATGAGCACTTCGGTGGTTGAACGCACGCGTGAAATTGGTATTCGCAAAGCGCTGGGGGCATATCGCCGGGATATTTTATTGCAATTTCTGCTGGAGGCAGCAGTGATCAGTGTTATTGGTGGTGTGCTGGGTATGATACTGGGGATTTTTGCAGGTTTTGGGATCAGTTATCTGAGTGGGTATGATCTGGGTATTTCATGGTTAACCGCATTCCTGGCAGTGCTGGTATCGATAATCGTGGGTATGCTGTCAGGTTATTACCCCGCATATCGGGCGGCCAGTTTGAAACCGGTTGATGCGTTGCGTTATGAATAAAAAAGGGTAACTACTCAGCTTAAAATTCAACCAAGATATTGAAAAACATATTGATTCTGATATAAGTTTTATCTTCATGGAAACGCCTTCCGACAAACAATCGCTCAGCGCGCTGGATAAAGATGATTTCATGCACGTTCCTAAGTCACTATATGGCTATTTAAAAATCCTTTATATAGTATTGCTACTATAAATCCACTACATATTTAAAAAAATTATACTATTCCCATACATACCTGTATGGATAATCCCTACAAATCTTGTTATATTCTGATCGTCTGTGGTTAGAGTCAATTCGTTGCGATGGATATTTTTCTTGATATCTATTTAGTCGTAAAAGTACCTCAAAGCGTAGAAGCAGGGAAAACTTCACTGACTAGAGCTGCGACAACCTGGCGTGTCAAGGATGAGTCCGCGAGACACATTTTTAATCACAATCCAAGTTGGAGAATTATTATGAAGAAAATCAGTCTATTATTAGTTTTATTGGCGGTTATTGCTTTTTCGACAAGCCCATTCGCAGGTGATCGCGGTGGTATGGGCCAAGGGCAAGGCGGTGGTATGGGCCAAGGGCAAGGCGGTGATGGCAACAAAGGCGGTGATGGCAACAACAATAATGACAATGATAATAATGACAATGATAATAACAATAATGACAATGATAATAACAATAATGACAATGACAATGACAATGACAATGACAATGACAATGACAATGACAATGACAATGACAATGACAATGACAATGACAATGACAATGATCGAGACAATGATCGAGACGACTAAGTTGTCATAGTTCTCTAGATTATGGCGCTGCACTGATTCGCAGCGCCATGATTCTAACAACATCCCAACCATCCAGGGTCAGGTTTTTCCTTGCCGCATTATTC
>QIGJ01000339.1 GCA_003229995.1 Gammaproteobacteria bacterium
TATTTTAACATTTTCTGGTTTATTTTCCGGCCTTCTGCGTTGCTACTACGGTCACATAGCTCACTATGCTCACTTCGCAGCGCCTTGAAGGTCAAAAAATACCCTGTGAAAATTTTGTTAAAATAATGATGCCCAGGCACTTAAATCTCAGCCCCGGCCGCTTTCGCTCGCGTCAAACATTTGGCATTTCCACTTTCGTGTTGCGCAGCATTCCAGTCCGGTGACACTTCCGGCCAACCCGCCAGATGTTTTTGCACCAATCCGGATAATGCCTTGATGTGATCAGGCCTGTCATTGAGTGCTGGAATGTAATGGAACTGCTCACCACCGGCCTTGAGATAGGCATCCTTGTTTTCCACCGTGATCTCTTCCAGTGTCTCCAGACAATCTGCTGAAAAACCGGGACAGACAATATCCACGGATTTCATACCGCTGCTACCCAGCTCACGTAAAGTGTCGATGGTGTAGGGCTGCAACCATTCCTCACGACCAAAAATAGACTGAAAAGTCAGCTGCCAGCGATCCTCCGCCAACCCCAAACGCTCCGCCACCAAGCGGGCGGTTTTTTGGCAGTGGCAATAATAAGGATCACCTTCGGTGAAAAAACGTTTGGGCGTGCCATGAAAAGAAAACAGCAATTTCTGTGGTTGCTCCCGCTGCGCCCAGGATTCACGAATACTGGCAGCCAGTGCGTCAATATAACCGGTTTCATCATAATACTGATTAATAAAACGCAGCTCGGGCATCCAACGCCAACCGGCCATTTCTGTGGCAATAGCATCAAAAGTGGAAGCCGTCGTGCTACAGGAATACTGCGGATACAACGGCAAGACCAATATGCGGCGCGCACCAGCATCCCGCAGTTTTTGCATCGCCGAGGCGAGCGACGGATTACCATAACGCATGCCCAGCGCCACCACCACCGGGCCAGACAATTGCCGTGCCAACGACTCCCGCAAGGCAGCGAGTTGGCGTTCCGCAATAACCAGCAGTGGCGAACCTTCATCCGTCCACACACTGGCGTACGACTTTGCCGAGCGGGATGGCCGCAAACGCAGAATCAACCCATGTAAAACCAACCACCAGATAGGCCGTGGCAAACTGTCGACGATGCGAGGATCCCACAGAAACTCTGCCAGATAGCGCCGTAACGCAGGAGCGGTGGGGGCATCCGGGGTACCAAGATTGGTAATAAGTACACCGGTGGTAACAGGCTGATCGTGGCGGAATTGCGTACTTGCAGACATAATTACTCTATTCACTCATGTAGTGTTTTCTGCGGCAAATATACTACCGCCCCAAAAAAGACGTTCAGTATAAACCGCCTGAGATGAATTATCGTGCGATAATTCATCTCATGTCCCAATCCGTAAAAATAACGCTGAGCCTGATCATCACCATTTTGCTGATTGGTGCCGCTGCCAGCCTAGTACAACAAAACGACGACGCAGCGCCAGGCACCGAAGCACGCCTGATAACGCCAAAACCGCTAACCGCCTTTCAACTCACCGCTCACGACCTGAAACCACTGGATATTGAGCGCCTGAAAGGCAAATGGACATTACTCTTTTTCGGTTACACTCACTGCCCTGATGTTTGCCCCACTACGCTCACCGAGCTGACGCAGATGGCCCGGCAACTACCACCAGAGATACTGAGCAACACACAATTTGTGCTTGTCTCAGTGGACCCACAACGGGACAGTCCCGAATCACTGGCTGAATATGTCGGCTATTTCGACGCGTCTTTTCTCGGTGCCACCGGCAGCATCGACGCCCTAACCACGTTTGCCCGCCAGTTGAATTCCAAATTCAGCCTGGAAACTGATCCTGCGGGGGAACCTGTCGTCAACCATTCCAGTGCCATGTTGCTGATTGACCCACAAGCCCGCTACTACGCACGCCTCAAAGCACCGCACTATGCTGAAGAAATTCTTGCACAATACTTGGCGTTACGTAACAGCTATTCCCTCAACACTCCGTAGTGGCTCACTAAACAACTCATGATGACACTGACAAAAACAGGTTCGTTTGTTTTTCTGCTATTGATCGCTATCCGTTCCAGCACTGCTGACGAACCCGAAGTTCACGATGCCTGGGCACGGGAAGCCCCACCAAAAACAAACATAATGGCTGGCTACTTAACGTTACAAAATCCTTCGGCCAGAGCGTATACTCTGACCGGCTTTTCTTCACCTGATTTCAAGCGGATTGAAATGCACCGCACAGAACAACATGATGGCATGAGCAGAATGCAACATGTTCCTCAGGTAATACTAAGCAGCAAAGGAAATGTTGTCTTTCAACCTGGCAACATGCATCTGATGCTGATAAACCCTCAAAAACGTCTCAAGGCTGGCGACAACGTAACTCTCACGCTGTTTTTTAGCGATGATCATGCAACAGAAAGCTCGCTGGAAATTTCCCTGCCCGTTAAAAAAGCAACAGCAAATACCCGACACAACGGGCAACACGACCCGCATTCACATCAACATTAAAAATACCGAGAAAATCATGTCCACCTCCCGTCCCCAACACGGCGCAAACCTGCTTGACTATGCCAAAGCATGGCCGAGCTACCTGCTGCCACACCACGCCTTGTCACGCATCATGCACACCATAACCCGCAGTGAAATTCACTGGTGGAAAACAGCGTTTACCCGCTGGTTCGTCAAGCAGTTCAAGGTAGACATGAGTCTGGCACGGGAACCTGATCTGAACAGTTACCCTAATTTCAACGCTTTTTTTACCCGTGCCTTGCATGACGATGCACGACCGGTTGTCGCTGATGAAAACCTGCTCGCTTGTCCGGTGGATGGTGCCATCAGCCAATTAGGCACAATAAAAGACAGCCGTATTTTTCAGGCTAAAGGGCGTGACTACACCCTGTTGGAATTATTGGGCAATGACACCGAAAAGACACCGCAATTCGAGAATGGTCGTTTTGCCACGCTGTACCTTTCACCACGGGATTATCACCGTATTCACCTGCCTATTGCGGGCAAACTCACGGCCATGACACATATCCCGGGTCGCCTGTTTAGTGTTAGCCCATCTACCGCCCGTGCAGTACCCCGTCTGTTTGCACGCAACGAGCGTGTGGTTGCTTATTTTGATACCGATATCGGTCCCCTGGCCATGGTGATGGTGGGTGCCATTTTTGTGGCCAGTATCGAAACCGTATGGGCCGGTGAAATCACTCCTCCTGCGGGTCATCAAATTCGCCACTGGGATTACGACAGCGAAGCACACACTCATCAATTCCAGAAAGGTGATGAAATTGCCCGCTTCAACATGGGTTCAACGGTCATTTTGTTAACCGGCAGGGATGCTATTCACTGGCTTGACAACATTCAGGCAACAGACAGTGTGCAAATGGGACAAACCATCGCCAAACGATGTTAAGGAATGGAACACAATAACTGATACAAGTCGCGCTCTGATTGGGTCCGTATTGGTTCGTTCTGATTGACGACTGCATGGATGCAGTCGTCAATCATAACGAACCAATACGCACTAAATCCGGGTGCCAAACAGGGAAGTTATTTCGTGCCCATTCCTTAGTAATGCTCGAAAACTCATAACATATTGAAATACATTTGATTTATCGTGTTTTCCACAGGCGAAGTTTTTGCTAACAAAAATGGGGACGCTACCAATGTCATTAAGTTAAGGTTTTAATGGTTAAAAATCAATATGTTATAAGAGGTGCGTCACAAAAAAAATAGATTTGCAAAAAGATGAACTTACTGTTTTTACAGTATTATTCACTTGTTCTCGAAACTTACCGGACTCCTTTGTACACACAG
>QIGJ01000110.1 GCA_003229995.1 Gammaproteobacteria bacterium
AACACCAGCAGAAACCAAAATGGCCAATGGGGAAAACCATTGGCCATTTTGAGTTAGGGTAGAGACACACGTAACTGGATCAGTCACGATGTCCTTCTTCAAAGTCAGTCATATCTTTATCCTCCATTTATCGTAAATCCAATATATCACAAGGGTTCATAATATCCTCGGGCTACAAGCGAACATCGCTTTCACGACACCTTATGCGGCCACCTGCACTAAATTATCGGCAGGCATTGGTATTTCCACCAATAAATATTACCCCTGTGGGCAATATAAACATATTTTCGCCTGAAACACTATGTAAGAATGGTGTTTCAGGTGCCCGAGTCCTTGTAAGGTATTCCCTACAAAAATGTCGAAGTGCGTAGCCCTGAGCTAGACAGCTTCTCCTTCTGGCGGGAAGAAATTACGTGATCTTGCGATATTCAAGAAGTGGCTGGCCTGCAGAATTCCAAATCAAACGTTCATCAATTGACAAACCTTGATGATTTGGTGAAAACAGCGAACAAAAGCGATATCTTTGCGCTCTCTGCCTGCTGCGTTGGGTTTTATGGGCCACAACAGGTCAAAATACCTACTGTGCTGCACTCCCCTCTTCCACCTTGGGTTTGCTGCGCAATTTAATACCCAGCTCACGCAGCTGCGCATCACTCACATCGGAGGGTGCATTGGTGAGCAGACAGGCGGCCGTCTGGGTTTTGGGAAAGGCCATGACTTCACGAATGCTGGCTGCACCAGTCATTAACATCACCAACCGGTCCAGACCAAAGGCAATGCCACCGTGGGGCGGACAACCATATTTGAGTGCTTCCAGCAGAAAACCAAACTTTGCCTGTGCTTCTTCGTCAGAAATACCCAATTGGCGGAACACCGCAGCCTGCACATTCGCACGATAAATACGCTGCGAGCCACCGCCCACTTCGGTGCCATTGAGCACCATATCGTAGGCACGGGACAGGCAATTGCCAGGGTCAGATTCCAGTTTGTTCATATCGCTTTCTTTCGGTGCCGTAAAAGGATGGTGTAGTGCCGTCCAGCGTTTGCCATCGTGCTCAAACATGGGGAAATCCACCACCCACAACGGTTTCCAGCCGTGTTCCACCAGACCGCGATCATGGCCCAGCTTAACACGCAAGGCACCTAACGCCTCGCTGACAATATTGGCCTTGTCGGCACCGAAGAACACCAGATCGCCGTCTTCCGCTCCGGTGCGCTGCATAATGCCATCGACAGTTTCATCCGGCAGGAATTTCAAAATTGGCGATTGTAGGCCGTCACGGCCTTTCGCCAGTTCGTTGACCTTAATGTAGGCCAGACCCTTGGCACCGTAAATACCCACGTATTTAGTGTAATCATCGATGTCTTTACGGCTTAATTCGTTGCCTTTGGGCAGGCGCAACGCAGTCACACGCCCATTCGGGTCTTTGGCCGGACCGGCAAACACCTTGAAATCCACGTTTTGCATCAGATCGGCCACGTCCACTAGCTCCAGTGGAATGCGCAAATCCGGCTTGTCGGAACCAAAACGCCGCATGGCCTCAGCGTAAGACATACGCGGGAAAGGTTTGGGTAATGGTGCCTCCAGCACATGCGCAAAAATATCGCGCATCATGTCTTCCATCAGTGGCATGAGGTCTTCCTCGTCCATAAATGAGGCTTCAATGTCCAACTGGGTGAATTCAGGCTGACGATCAGCGCGCAGGTCTTCGTCACGAAAACAACGCACGATCTGATAATAACGGTCCATGCCGGACATCATCAGCAGTTGCTTAAATAATTGTGGTGACTGCGGCAGGGCAAAAAACTGGCCGGGATGGGTACGGCTGGGCACTAAATAATCGCGCGCGCCTTCCGGAGTGGCAGCGGTGAGCATGGGTGTCTCGATTTCGAGAAAACCTTTTTTATCCAGTGAGTTACGCAGTGTGCGAGCAATTTCAGAACGCAGTTTGAGACGTTGAAACATGGCCGGGCGACGCAGATCAATGTAACGATAACGCAGGCGGTGCTCTTCGGAAACTTCGTCGTCTTCGATGTCCAACATAAACGGGGGCGTTTCGGCACGGTTGAAAATCTCCAGCTCTTTGCCCAGTACTTCCACCATGCCGGTGGGCATGTCCGGGTTTTCAGTACCTTCAGGACGTTTGCGCACACGGCCGACGACTTTCAGTACAAATTCATTGCGCACGCTTTCGGCCAGAGCAAAAGCGTCCACGGTATCCGGGTCGAACACTACTTGGCTAATGCCCTCGCGGTCACGCAGGTCGATGAAAATCACCCCACCATGGTCGCGGCGGCGGTGTACCCAGCCGCAAAGGGTGACGGTTTCATCGATATTGGATTCGTTAATCTGGCCGCAATAATGGCTGCGCATGGCGATTCTGTCCTATCAGTCGTGACTTAATTTGAGAAAGGCGGGAATGGTACGGATTGGACCACTTCCTTGCAACCCAGGCTTGTACTTGTACCTGAATCAGAGCGGGATATCAGGCATCTGTCGCGGGAATCGCTTTCGCACCCCCGGGGGCTTGCTTCCACTCTGGCACCACCACTCCGGCAGAGATGATCATCTTCAGGCCATCATCCACATTCATGTCCAATTCCACCACATCACTGCGCGGCACCATGATAAAAAAACCGGAGGTAGGATTAGGTGTAGTGGGAATAAACACGTTGATCACCTCTTGACCGGTTTTGATCTGGGCCTCCCCCTGAGTGGTGCCGGATTGAAAGGCCAAAGTCCACAAACCTTTACGTGGATACTCCACCAACAGCACCTGGCGGAAAGACTGCCCGGAGGAAAACACGGTTTCCAGAATCTGTTTGACACTGGCATAAATCGTCCGTACCAGCGGAATGCGGGCGAGAATGTTCTCCCACACTTCCACTAACTTGCGGCCAAACAGGTTGGCAACCACCACACCTGTGCCCAGCACGATAATCACCGACAGCACCACGCCCAGACCCGGCACATGAAAACCCAGCAACGTTTCCGGCTGATAGGGCTCGGGCAGCCACAACAAAGTCTGGTCCATAATGCCCACCAACAGTTTGACGACCATCACAGTCACCCCCAGAGGCACCCACACCAGCAGACCGGCGATAAGATAACGCTTCATTTATTTACTAACCTTTAAATGTGAATTAAGCGCTAAAAACACGCTACTTTTAAAAAATTACCGGGTATAACACGCCATTTGTCAGCACCACGACAATATAAGCTCCCAATGTGCTGGAACGATTGCCCAAGGGTTGGTTTAAACCTCTGAATTCCGGCTAACAACATGCGGAATGGCGGCATTCTCAGTAAAAAGCGCTTACAAAGTGATTTAGCCCTTGATTCACATTTAAAATGACCGACGATTAATGGCACCCACAACCTCCCGCAGGCTTGGGCTTGGATTGGGGTTTGGCGGTGCTGTCGGCAGATTTTCCGTCAGACTCATTTTTGCTGACATTCTTTTTATTACCGCCTTTAAAGTCGGTCTCATACCAACCACCGCCCTTAAGACGAAACGCTGCGGCCGAAACCAGCTTTTTTAATTCAGACTTATTGCAGACAGGACAATTCACCAGGGGATCATCACTCATTTTCTGGATGGCTTCCTGGCGATGGCCACAGGCCTTGCATTCGTACTCGTAAATCGGCATAGCTACTTCCTCAAAACAGGTCATCGAAAAATACTCGCGCATTATACCCACCCGCCGGACTTTATCGCCAATCTGCCCACGAATGCTGAATACTGATAAACTGCGCGCCGTCGGCCTGTTACTACTTCTTTATGTCTGGCAGGTAAAATCCAACAAAGCGCGAGCAACCCCATGTCCCAGCAAACCACCTTCAACGGCATCAAGATCACCACAGAAAACAAATGCGGTTTCTGTGACGGTGCCAAATGCTGCACCTACATCACCGAGGAGTTGGAGACGCCACGCTCCATGCACGATTTTGACCATATGTTGTGGCAAATTTCTCACGAAAACATTCGCATCTACAAAGATGACGACGGCTGGTATCTGCTCGTGGAAAGCACTTGTCTACATCTGCAAAAAGACGGGCGCTGCGGTATCTATGATAACCGACCACATGTCTGCCGCCAGCATGATAACGATTACTGCGAATTCGATGCTCCGGCCGAAGAAGACTTCGACCTGTATTTCCAGGACTTTGACCAACTGACAAAATATTGCAGAAAACGCTTCAAGAGCTGGAAAAAACGTTTTGAGAAATTTGAAAAAGAATACGAATAAGGAATGGGCACGCAATAACTTCCCGGTTTAGCGCCCGGATTTAGTCCGACTTCGTTCGTTCTGATTGAACAAAAGTGCAGGAATAG
>QIGJ01000234.1 GCA_003229995.1 Gammaproteobacteria bacterium
CTGGTTACCCATGTTGCGCAGTGTTGCAAGCCAGTGCTTTATGACCAGATTGTGGGGTATATCACGCGTGGCCGTGGAATTACCGTACACCGTAACGACTGCCGAAATTTATTGCGTCTAGGGCGGGAAGAGCCGGAACGGTTGATTGACGTTGAATGGCGTCGTGGCAGCCAGCAAACCTATCAGCAACCCTATGCTGTGGATATCTGTGTGCGGGCATTTGATCGTCAGGGTTTGTTGCGTGACATTATGGAAGTGCTGAGTAATGTGCAATTGAATGTTACGGCGGTGAATACCCTGACAGACCCCAAAAGCAACCTTGCCAGTATGACTCTGACGCTGGATATCCATGATGTTGAACAGTTAAGTCAGGCATTGGCCAAATTGGAGCAATTACCCAATGTTATGGAGGCCGTACGTAATTTTCCTGATAAAAGAAAGGCATGAACACCTGCACAGATGGATTCCGGTTGGTTTCGTTTGAACAGATCCCAAATGGCTGACCTGGAAAAATGATCGTCCATAGCAAGGATGGGTTCTGAGTGTAATACTCAGGAACTGAACCCGTCAAAATAGCCTTGACAGTGTACTGGTTCGGGTACGCTCCAAAATTCACAGCTGGTGTGCTACCCTTGCCCGTCTTTAATCTGGATCCTGCAAGTGCTCGCATGATTACTTGCAGGGTCAATGGTATGCAGTTGTTCAGAATATGGCGATTTAGAT
This sequence comes from Gammaproteobacteria bacterium, assembly GCA_003229995.1. GTDB lineage: Bacteria > Pseudomonadota > Gammaproteobacteria > SZUA-152 > SZUA-152 > SZUA-152. Next base: position 724 of record QIGJ01000234.1, read on the forward strand.
CATAAATAAATTAGTGTGCAAATGCTTAAACAACAAAATGGTGTTAACCATCCTGGGGAGGAGCCGCTTTCAGGTGGCGAAAACAACTAGCTATGTCAAAGCAAAATCAGTTTTCACGAGAAGAATTGTTAGCCTGCGCACGGGGTGAAATGTATGGGCCGGGTAATGCGCAATTACCCCTGCCGCCAATGTTGATGTGTGACCGTATCACCCATATATCCGATGAAGGCGGTGAATTTGGCAAAGGTGAAATCATTGCCGAGCTGGATATTACCCCCGATCTGTGGTTTTTTGATTGCCATTTCAAAAATGACCCGGTGATGCCCGGCTGCCTGGGTGTTGATGCCATGTGGCAACTGGTGGGGTTTTTTCTTGGTTGGATGGGAGGGGCAGGTCGGGGCCGGGCTCTGGGGGCGGGTGAGGTGAAATTTTTTGGTCAGGTCACGCCAAAAAATAAAAAAATTACTTATCGTATCAATATGAAACGCGTCATTTTACGCAAGTTGGTGATGGGCATTGGCAACGCGGTGATGGAAGTTGATGGCCGCGAAATTTATTCTGCCAACGATTTGCGGGTAGGCTTGTTTACCTCAACAGAAAATTTTTAATCGAAGAGTGTGTCAGCAGAATTCAAGCAAACAGCAGAACTTAAGTAGAGCGTCCGGCAGGAGGAAACAGTTTTGAAACGTGTCGTCGTTACGGGTATGGGCATCGTGTCCAGCATCGGAAATAATCAACAGGAAGTGACAGAGTCTCTTCGTGAAGGTCGTTCAGGGATCAGTTTTAGCCAGGAATATGTGGATCTTGGGTTTCGCAGTTGTGTGCATGGCGATGTGGCATTGGATACCCGGGATCTGATTGACCGTAGGTTATACCGGTTTATGGGAGATGCTGCTGCCTATAATTATCTGGCGATGAAAGAAGCCTTGGAAGATGCGGGGCTCACAGAAGATGACATTTCCAACCCGCGCAGCGGTCTGGTGGTGGGTTCTGGCGGTGCCTCCAATGAAAACGTCGTGCTGGCCGCTGATTTACTCCGCTCCAAAGGTGTGCGTAAAGTCGGTCCGTTCATGGTACCACGCGCGATGGGCAGCACCACATCCGCCTGTTTGGGCACCGCCTTTAAAATCAAAGGTGTGAGCTATTCCATCAGTTCAGCCTGTTCCACGAGTGCGCACTGCATCGGCAACGGTGCGGAACTGATCCAGATGGGCAAACAGGACATCATATTTGCCGGTGGTGGCGAAGAGCTGCACTGGAGTTTGTCGGTGCTGTTTGATGCCATGGGTGCGATGTCATCCCAATATAATGAGACCCCTGAAAAGGCTTCGCGAGCCTACGATGCCGATCGTGATGGCTTTGTGATTGCCGGCGGTGGTGGCTTGTTGGTATTGGAAGAGCTGGAGCACGCCCTGGCGCGCGGTGCAAAAATCTACGGAGAGCTTGTGGGTTATGGTGCGACCTGTGACGGTTACGATATGGTACAGCCTTCCGGTGAAGGTGCCGTGCGCTGTATGCAGCAAGCCATGGCCACGGTTGATGGTGATATCGATTACATCAATGCCCATGGTACCAGCACGCCAGTGGGAGATACCCGTGAACTGGGCGCGGTACGTGAAGTGTTTGGCAACAATATTCCCAAAATCAGTTCCACCAAATCACTGACTGGCCATGCACTGGGTGCGGCAGGTGTCAATGAAGCGATTTATTCATTGCTGATGATGCAAGGTGATTTTGTCGCCGCTTCGGCCAATGTGGAAAACCTTGACGAAGATGCGCAAGGCATACCCATTGTGCAAACACGCGTGGATGATGCCCAGCTGAATAGGGTGATGTCCAACAGCTTCGGCTTTGGTGGTACCAATGCCTGTCTCATCTTTCAGCGTTTTCGTGACTGAGTTCCCAACACCATGGCCAGCGAAGACCCGAAAATCCATCTGACCAACAACAAAGGCCGTCGTAGTCTGGACAGCGTTGCGGGTTTCACCACCAGTATTGGCCTGGGCAGTATTTTCACCGGTACCATCAGTGGTACCGGGCATACTATCGTGCTGGGCAGAGTGGAGGGCAATAGCGAACTCGATGGTGTTGTGGTCGTCGGTGAAGGGGGTTGCTGGATTGGTGATATTACCGCCAGACACATTGTTATTGCCGGACAGGTAGAAGGTTCGATTGCTGCCCGGGAAAAAATAGAAATTGTTTGCACAGCGAAAATTCAAGGCAGTCTTAATAGCCCGTTTATCGCCATTGCCGAAGGTGCGGTGCATGAGGGTGAAATCCGCATGGGTGAAATGAAACGCTTCACCGATCAACGTGACCGGGACTGAGTGCGCTTAATTTAAGTGCGCTTAATGTACTGCTGTAATGCTGACAGCCAAACGTCTCACACTGCTCAAAGATATTCTCCGCCAACCGGCAGCCCCTTTTCGTGAACAGCATGTGGCGCGCTGTGTAACGGCCCATCTGAAACAGGCCGGTGTCGCGCATTTTTTTGATCCGGTGGGCAATTTGGTCGTCGGTGTGGCAACAGCGGGAGCCTACCGACGTTTGCTGAATCGACATACCACCCGTGTCGATAAAAACGAACCGGTACGCATTTTCATTGCGCACATGGACCATCCCGGATTTCACGGTGTGAAATGGCTGGGCGTCAATCGTTTGGCGGTGAAATGGCATGGCGGCTCGCCACTCAAACATCTTGCCGGTGCCCGGTTGTGGTTGGCCGATGACGAAGGCGAAATCACGAATTCCACAGTACAGGCCCGGCTGCACAAACCAAAACTGCTGAAAGCAGGCTGGGCCATAGACCGCGCCGAAGTACAGTTTCAAACGCCAGATGGCATGTTACTGGCGGAACGTTATGCCGGGCATCAGGTAAAGAGCCTGTTTGGCAGTTTCGCCTTTCGTTCCCACTGCTGGATCAGTGGCAAACGTTTGTATACCCGGGCCGCAGATGATCTGGTGGGCGTGTTTGCCATTGTTTCCATGGCTATTGACCTGCATCGGCGCAACGCAGATGCACCGTTTATCGGTTTACTGACACGGGCGGAGGAAGTGGGGTTTGTGGGTGCTGTGCAGCATT
>QIGJ01000014.1 GCA_003229995.1 Gammaproteobacteria bacterium
GCATCAGGCACCTGCTTAAGAATTTTTGGAAACACCGTTTGTGCAAACCACACAACAGCATCGGCATTGGCCCAATAATCCATTGCGCCTGTAAACACCAATACCCGCTCCTCCGGTGCATAGGGGTTTTGCAGATTGTGGCTTTGAGAAAAATAGTCGGCATCAACACCGTTTTCGATATAACTCACCCGAGAGGCACTTTCCGGTGCCAGTTTTTTAAACATGTCCGATTCAGCCTGCGATACAAAAATGGAAGCATCAAACTGTCTGGCCACACGGCGTTCAAATGTCAGCAGAGTTTTACTTTCACGTTTGTACAACCAGCTCATGGGCCACTTTAACGACTCACTGTATTGCTTCCATTTATCGGAATCGATATCGACAAAATCGACCACGCGACGAGTATGACTGGCGCGGCCTTGTAACAGGTATTGACACATCGCCGAAGAAAAAACCAGCACCCTTTTTATGGCCTGCTCACGCAGGGTAACATCCACCCACTTGCGCATGCGCGCATTCCGGTAATAAGGCAGCGTCAGTGCCTCACCCATGAGAAAACCTCGGGTACTGCGCAACTTGGCAGAAAGCGGGTTCAAGCCCACATAGCAGGTCTGTCCGCAAAGCTTATCCAGCTCGGCAACATACTTCCAATCAACCGGGTCATCAATAAATGTGCCGAGATGTACCCGGTAATCTTTGACCAGCTGTTTGAGCAGATTAAATGAACGAATCTTATCGCCCTTGTTGGGTGGATAGGGAATACGATGAGTGAGAAATAACAGATCTTCCACGTCAATCAGCCCTGCAAATCATTGATTGACCACCGCAGAATCACCCCGACTGACTTCAGTTTGTAACTGATCCAGAGAAATGATGTCCTCGAAACTTTCCCGCTCACGAATCAACTCCGCCTTGCCTCCCTGCAACATGACTGCCGAGGGTCGTGGATTGGAAAAATTCATCTGGTTCGGCACAAAATAAGCACCGGCATCCATGATCGCCAAAATATCTCCCGCGTTAACGGCAGGCAGCTCTTTTAGCTTGAAAAGTATATCGCCAGGATGACACAGGGGACCAAACACACTGCAACGACCACTGCGCGGCGCACTCATTTTTGAGGCCACAAACAACTCGTGATATTCGTAACCCGTTGGCATAGCAATATTTTTCCCGCCATTGGCGATAATATTGGTGACACCATTAGCGCCAGCTTTGGTGGCCAATACTTCCAGCAACAAAATCTGCGCACTGCTGGTAATGGCACGCCCCGGTTCAAATATCAGGGTGGGCACATCAGGGTCAGTCAGAGAATAATACTCACTCATCAACTGGGAAATGGCTTTTCCGTATTCCGAAATATTGGGACAGGCCTCTGTGTCCAACGGTCGCACTGGCATGTCATTGTTCCGCATCATCATATCCACGCCGGAAAATTCCCGGACAGTGGGCACACCAAAACCGCCACCAAAATCAAAATAACGAATATCAATATCAAGGTCACGTTTCAGCACACGGGCAAATTCCAACACTTCTTTTATCGCCGTCAGATAGATGTCTATATCGCGAATTCCGGTACCAAGGTGTACATGTATGCCACAAGGTTCAAGCTGTTCATGCTGACGTAATTGCTGAAATGCCTTCAACGCATCACCATTGCCGATACCCAGGCCAAACTGCGCTGACCACCCCACCGAAGTCACCACCCGCACACCGACCCGCTGGCGATGACCGTACTGCTTCGCCAGATCCGCAATCCACGCGATTTCGTGCAAACCATCAATATTGATAATTTTGGCCTGATTGGAAACGGCCAACGCCAGCCCCTCACGGGTTTTACCGGGACCATTGACGATAATGGAAGACCCAGGCACACCCAGCCTCAGAGCCAGCCAAAGTTCAAAATGGGAAATAACTTCCGCACAGGCACCACATTCATGCAATGCACTAATGACCTGTGGCAACGGGTTGGTCTTGTAAGAGGTACCAATCACAACCTTGGGATAATGATCAGCAAACGCATCGTAAAAGGCACGATAGTTGCGGGCCAGTCTCTCCCCGTCCACCACATACAATGGTGCGCCATACTCCCTGGCAAGGGAAACCAGATCACAGCCTTGCGCTTCCAGGTGACCCGCATCATTAATGCTCAAATCCCAATGGGAAGGATCAAGCCCGCGTAAATCCAGCCCTCGACGCGCAAACTCCTTGCGGTCAGCGGCAGCAACCCTGTGAAGGAATGCCCGTGTGAGGATATTTTTGAGCTTCCTGATCATTGCTCAAGCCCTCGCCCTGCACCGCAAACGAGGACAAAAAATGAGGGTGAAAAAACTTCCCGGCCTGAACCAGTGGTCGCCGTGGCAACACGAAGAGACGTTATTGGCATATTATATTCGCTTCCCACGAAAAATTGTAAACTGATTATACGCGCATGAACACAAGACTTGAGAACCCAAAGGCACCCTGCCGGACACAAACCTGCTGCGTACGACCTCGCCTGGACCACCAAACTCTGCACTCTCTCTGCACTCTGTGCTGTGCATTTTAGGGAAACACGAGGACACGCGCAATTTTATGAGCAGGACACCCGTTAATAATTAGATTGATTCTAATTTATCAAGCTGTTCCTTCGCAACATACACCGTGCGCGCAGTTTCAACTGCAATTAACCGGTTAGGAATGGAACACAAGAACTGATACCAGTGGCGCTCTGATTGGGTCCGTATTGGTTCGTTCTGATTGAGTAACGGACGAAGACGGGCTGAAGCCGGGATGCTAAACAGGGAAGTTATTTCGTGCACGTTCCTTAGCACTACATTCAACGATAATTCAAGCCCATAGCTGCACGCACTTCTTCCAGAGTATCCCGCGCCACATCCCGCGCCGCCTCGTTGCCTTCGGCGATAATATTGCGCACCAGTTTGGGGTCTTCAATAAAGTCTTTGGCCCGCTCGCGAATCGGTGCCAGTTCCTTGCATCAATCATCGGTTGCTTGCAGTCCAGGCAACCAATGCTCGCAGAGCGACAACCTTCCCGTACCCATTTACGGGTATCATCGTCAGAATAAACCTCGTGCAACGGCCACACCGGGCATTTTCCAGGATCACCGGGGTCAGTCAAACGCACCCGCGCCGGGTCCGTGGGCATGGTCCGTAAGGATTTTTCCACCACCTCAGGCTCTTCTCGCAAGGGGATGGTATTACCGTAGGATTTGGACATTTTCTGTCCGTCCAGTCCCGGCATTTTCGAGGCCTGGGTCAATAATGCCTGTGGCTCCGGCAAAATAATTTTGCCGCCGCCTTCAAGAAAACCAAACAGGCGCTCACGGTCACCAAGCGTGATATTGCCCTGAGATTCCAGCAAAGCCTGCGCTGTTGCTAATGCCGCATGGTCACCCTTTTCCTGAAACTTCCGCCTCAACTCATTGTAAAGTTTAGCATTTTTCTTGCCCATTTTTTTGATAGCAGCCTCGGCCTTTGCCTCGAAATCCCGCTCGCGACCATAAAGATGATTGAAGCGACGTGCCACTTCCCGAGTCAGCTCCACATGCGCTACCTGATCTTCACCGACCGGCACCTGCCCCGCCTTGTAAATCAGGATATCCGCGCTTTGCAACAACGGATAACCAAGAAAACCGTAGGTCGCCAGATCTTTTTCTTTCAGCGCTTCCTGCTGGTCCTTATAGGTCGGCACCCGCTCCAGCCAGGAGATCGGTGTCATCATCGACAACAGCAGATGCAGCTCGGCGTGCTCTGGTACCTGGGATTGAATAAACAGTTTGGCCGAGCCGGGATTCACCCCCACCGCCAGCCAGTCAATGACCATCTCCCACACACTGTCGCCAATGATCGAAGGATCTTCGTAATGTGTCGTCAGCGCATGCCAATCAGCCACAAAAAAGAAACACTCGTACTCATGTTGTAGGCGCACCCAGTTTTGCAACACGCCGTGATAGTGACCAAGATGCAACTTCCCTGTAGACCGCATGCCTGATAAAACCCGCTGATACTGACCTGGAACCGAACTCAAAATTTTCTCCCTCAAAAAATGCTATATTTAAACCTGAAATTTCACCCTGCTGTCGTTCTGGCGAATGCCGGAACGTTCTATTACCCCACACCCACCAAACCAAACAGCAAACCGTTAAACAATCGCATCGGCGGTTCCAAAATGATACTCAATATACCTGTTGCCAGCAGTCCCACCAGAATGAACAGACCATAGGGCTCGATGCGCCCCAGCTGCCACGCCCACGGCCCCGGCAACAAGCCTGCCAGCACCCGACCACCATCCAGAGGCGGAATGGGCAACAAATTGAGCAGCATGAGAATGGCATTGATGGCAATACCCGCACCTCCCATATAGAACAATGCCTCGGCCAGTGATGGCATACTGGTCTCAATCACAAATCCCAGTTTCATGATTAATGCCCACAGGATTGCCATCAGCAAATTGGAAAATGGCCCGGCAATGGCCACCAGCGCCATATCACGCCGGGGATTTTTCAGGTTTTCCCAGGTCACTGGCACCGGTTTGGCCCAACCGAAAATAAAGCCTCCCATTAGCACCAACACAATCGGCACCACCACCGTACCGATGGGATCAATGTGTTTAATGGGATTGAGCGTCAACCGCCCCAGCATCATCGCAGTGGGATCACCCAGCTTTTTCGCCACCCAGCCGTGTGCCACTTCATGTACGGTAATTGCAAATAGCACGGGTAACGCCCATACCGCCACGCGCTGTACTATGGTTAATTCATCCATTTGGGGGATTATATCCCAATGTCATTGAGTTAAGCCGATTTTTCTACTTGTTGAATGACCCTGCCGACAAGGTACAAATCTTTGTGTAGACTGATACGGCACAAAAAACACCCTATATATCCGTAGCGTTTGGGATTTAGGTGTCAATGTGCGTCATATTTAAACCTAAATCCCAAACGCTACGGGTATATCAAAAATAAAAGCCACCTAAAAATTCGGGATTTTAAACGTCTCGTTACGGACACTAACTCAATGACAACCAACAAAAAATACGATTATCGGGTAATACAGGGGAAACAACACTGGATAGCTGAAATCACTCGACGGGTCACTTCCAAAAAAACAGTCGTCTCAAAAAGCCAGGATGGTTTTACCACTGAGGCTGATGCTAAATCATGGGGAGAAAAAGAGTTGGTCTCTTTTTTGGAAAACCTGACCAAACGGAACAAGCGTGATTTTGAGCAACATTTAAAGAATAAAAAAGACAAGACTTTACGTGAAAAGGCGTACCAACAAAAAAAGAAAGATTTGGAATCATCTGAATCAGACAATGTGGCAACAAAAAAAATCCAGCCTGAAATTTTTACGCAAAACACTCTGGACAAGAAAGAAAATTGAAGATTTATACTTTGTCACACAAAGCCGTGTATGGAAAAAAACAGGATCGACAATAATACCCGGCTATTGGGCATTACATTCACCCACCGAACCGATGGCACAAACACTGCCATCAAGCCAAATCGCATGATCAAGTCTAGCACCTTCCAGCTTGCTTGTGCTCAATGTTGCACCACTCAGATCAGCATTGCTCAAATCACTTTCGCGTAAATCGGCGTTGGTAAGATCCGCTCCCTGCAAAATGGCATAGGAAAGATCCGCACTGTTCAGGCTAGCTCCAGCCAGATCAGCATTGCGCATATTGGCTCCCAGCATAATGGCTTGAGTCAGCTCTGCACCAGACAGGTTCGCCCCCACCAGATTGGTGTAAGCAATATCCGCACCGCCTAAATAAGCACCTCGCAAATCCGCTCCACCCATGTTGGCATTGCGCAGATGTGCCCCACGTAAGTCGGCAGTCACCAGCTTCACACCTTCCATCAAACAATTGTTCCAGTTTACCCAAGGCTGCGGCCGCGCATTGCAATCCGCACTTTCCTGTTCCTGCCAAGGTTGAAAATACCATGAAGCACTGATGATGCTGACCAAAAACAGGGTGGCCAATACACCACGGAGAAAATAGTGGTGTTTACGCTGGGCTGCGGCCTCGGCAATGGCGGTTTTGATTTCACGATGACGCAACACCACCGCTTCTTCATCCTGACGGCGACAATTGTCGGTACTGTGTTGTTCCGACACTGAGCCATCTGCCTCTGACTCATCACGGCGATCGCGGGCAGTACGTTCGTCCTCACGCAAGCGGGCAATCATCAATTTTTCATAAGCCTTGGGATCATTAAGATCAGCTTTTAATTCTTTGGGGATCAGTACGGGTACATCCGATACCTTTTGCCAGTCGAGCTGATCCGTGCTCAACTCATCGGTATCATGGATTCGACCCAATAGGATAAAACGGGATATCTGTGGTGCCGGAAACGGGCCACGAATCTGATCGCCCCTGCGAGTGTACCAACGTTGTTTGCTCTGCATTCAGTTCCCCTGACGGGTGTCCGATATGGATGAAAATATGATGATGCTGACGCGACAATTTACAATCTGTAATCCACCTAAAAGTCGGCAGATTTTATGATTTTTTTAGCTTATTTTTTGCCCTGTGTTAATAAAATGGTGACTAAGGAATGGGCACACAATAATTTCCCTGTTTAGCATCCCGACTTCAGCCTGTCTTCACCCGTTCTTCAATCACAAAAGCTCGAAATATACCCGTAGCGT
>QIGJ01000329.1 GCA_003229995.1 Gammaproteobacteria bacterium
GAAGATGAGATGCAAAACCGGGAAGTTATTACGTGCCCATTCCTTAGGAAAGATGAAATTTTTCAGCGCCGATACAAGCAAACCAGATATCCTCCAACACTCAATATTGAGACGATTGCAATTCCTGTCTGTAAGATAACAGCGGGATATTGCACATCATGCCAGAACAATAACGCTAAACCACAAGCCAGTAAAATCAATCCAATAACTGTTTGGCTTAACCGACCCATAGGGACAACCCATCGAGCCCCTAAAGCGACGCCAAGCGCCGCAGCAATCCAGCCACCCAAAGCACCGGCAAGAATATCCAAAGGCCAATGGGCACCTACCACAGCGCGGGAGATACCTGCGAGTGTCGCGAGCAACAGGGCAGTAACCGCCAGCGCAGGATGCACGCCGCGCAGGCAGATAACAGCCGCAAGAGTGAAGGCAGTGGTGGTGTGGCCAGAAGGGAAGGCGTTGCGGCGCAGTTCAACGCCGATGACGTTAACCATGTCGGCACCCAGTGTGGCCAGCGGTCGAGGGATCTCGAACAGGGGCTTGAGAATGTGTACCCAGGCGGTGGCGAACAGCACCGCGAGCAATAATGCCCAGACGATATCAGGGCGTTTGCGTGCAAACAGGCCGAGCAGGCTGAAGGCGATGAGCGTGTCACCGAAGAGGGTGGCGTTGGCCCAGAATGCGGTGCCGGGTTCATCGAGACCCCACTGGTTTAACCAGAAAAAGAGATTTTGGTTGGCATCGAATAAAACAGTGTCGAATAAAACGATGGCCGCCGCGCTAACCAGAACGAACACGGGGACAAGCCAGATCCATGGCGACGAAATATGCGTGTGTGGTGAATATTGTGGTATGAAATGTGGTGTTGTCATTGCGGCCACGCTAACGGGGCGGGTGGGTGGCTGTCAATTGATGGGCGGTTGTGAGTGTGAACGCTTCTCATTAACTGTAACTATTTGGTATTAGCATTAAGAACAACAGGCGTATCCAGCGCCTGCGCATCCAGCCACACTTGATTGCCCTGCAAACGCAACCGGCCTTCGGTGAACCAGCGGATAGCCATGGGATAAATCTGATGTTCGCGTTTCAATACGCGGGTGGCCAGTGTCTCTGGGGTATCGTCCGGTGTAATGGGCACACGGGCTTGAATGATCACCGGACCGCCATCCAGTTTGGCGGTGACAAAGTGTACGCTGGCACCGTGTTCTTTTACCTTCCCTTCCTTGAACGCAGCCAGTGCCCGGGCATGAGTGTTGAGCCCCTTGAAAGCCGGTAGCAGCGAGGGATGGATGTTGAGTATGTGCCCGAGATGGTGGTTAACAAAATCGTCGGTGAGCAGGCGCATGAAACCGGCCAGCACCACCAATCGTGGCTCGAAGTTGTCAATGCATTGTTTGAGTGCTGCATCAAAGGCTTCACGATTATCGAATTGTGTGTGATCGATAATTTCGGTACGCAGTCCAGCACGGTTGGCCCGTTGCAAGCCTTTTGCATCGGGACGGTTGCTGATCACTGCGCGAATCTCTACTGGCAGCTCGTTTTCCTCAGCAGCATCGATAATGGCTTGTAGGTTGCTGCCGCTGCTGGAGATGAGGATGACGATGGGGAGCTTGGGGATGGGCATGGTCTTCAGTGGTAATATTCTGGGTGGGTATATTACATCATTTCAGCTTCCCAATTTGCTGATCGACTTTCAACACCCCATCAGTTTATTTTACTACGGCGGTCTAGGATTACATACAACGAGTGTGTGCCTCTTTAGTGTGCAGTGAATACAAAACGATATGCAGCGCAACCCGTCCAGATTATCTTGTCACACCTCCTTATTCAGCAAACTCCAGCTCTTCGCGGATGCTTTCAATTCCAGCTTTCCCACAGGCTCCATCAATACTATCCTTTTCCGAATCTCCCGGCGGTGCGCCAGATACACCAATTGCACCAACAAGGGAGCCGCCCGCGTTTATCTGTACACCACCACCTACCAATAATGCGCCTGGGTTATGTTGTACCTGTTCAGGGATGGTGCCCTTCTTCAACAAATCGGCTAACTGGTTCGTGTCAACACGAAAACTGTTGGCCGTCCATGCTTTACGAAAAGCGGTTTCCATCGTATGCGGCCCAGCAAAACGGTCGCGGAGATAGGCTTGCATATTTCCACCGCGATCTACGACCGCCACTGCTACCGAGTAACCACGTTTCCTGCAATCTTTGATTGCAGCCCACGCTGCTTTTGATGCTAACTCGACCGACAAGGTCTTTGTTGTGTACAAACCAGCCGGTTCTGTTGCAGACAGAGACCCAGAAAACATCAACAATACAAAGCTTAAAATAATCAGTTTTATCATCATGTCACTCCACCTATCTATATCCATGGCATTTGAGATTTAGGTTTAAGTGATGCATCATATTTGTTTCATGGCAAGGCGAAATGACGCGTAATAGTCGCTCTATTGCAAGGACAACAACACAGCCATGGAGCAAATAGGGTGTGCACACGACCTAAATCTCAATCGCCATGAGTATATCAGGAATGTGTACGCAATAACTTCCCGATTTTGCTTGGTATGTATATTATTGGGTTAAAAGAGTCGTTGTTGTTACCTCGAATTCAAGAGTATCACCGCGCTGACTAATTGTTTTTAGCTTGAAGCCGTGAAGCATAGCAATTTTACGGACAATCCTCCGGGTAGCAAGAGCATCTAATTCAGTGATTAGCTTTATTTCTAATTTTTCAGCTGAATAGTGCTCCAGCTTATAAGAAATAGCTTCCGCTTCTAAACCATCGATTAAGGCATCCATCTGATCTTCATTTATGGCGTTGATCGTCATTAAGACAGGAGTAGTGTCAGGACTATAATTTTTCACAATTTCACGCATTAGTTCAGCAGTAGCGGTTTCGCCCGCTTTTCCTGCAATACGTGAAAGTGCATCAGTAACAATGTCTGCATTACCTTTTACTAGGTCTTTTTTTCTCGCGGTGACATTTGCTAATACCCGTTGAGTCTGAGTATCGTAAGCTTTCAGGTTTGCTGTAATCTGAGTAAAAGTGACTCCTTCACGGTTTTCGTAGCGATCCGTCGATTTTTGCAAGGTTACGGTGACAATTGCGTCAGCTGTTTTTGTGGCAGATTCTTGCCGTTTCAATGCTGCAAGATTGAGGTCTGAAACAATCACATCAAAATGCATGTTGGCTAATTGATTTTCGATTTTATCGATAACAGAAAGTGTTTCTGGTGCATCTGGCCGAACTGCATTAGCCAATTTCCGGTCATCATAAATCACAACAACAGAACGATTGCGAAATAAACCATTTTGAATTTTTTCCCAACGTATAATTTTCTGTTTAATTGTCTGCTCAATATTATCTTCTTTGAGCACTGATTCATCCACCGTTGCATCCAGTGACACTTCCCATTCACCTGTTGCCGTCTGATTTTTTTCAATGAAATTTAAATCAGATAACAAGCCAGCAGGATTATTTATGAATGCATTATAAGTGGTTTCTATATTTTGAAATGTATCACGATTTATCATTCCGTCTGATTGAATATCTATAATATTATAGACTGCATTTACTACGGCTTCTTTCAATGATCCACCCTGGCCATTACTTTGTTGGGCTTCTACCGTATAGAATGGGGTCGCCAGAAAAATAAAGGCAAGTACATAACGCATGACTATTCCTTTATTGAAGAAAATTGATTATGTGCTATGTCTCGCTGTAATTTTTTTTGTGTCGCAAGTATTCGATCAGCAATGCGTTGGTCAGG
>QIGJ01000100.1 GCA_003229995.1 Gammaproteobacteria bacterium
CAAGTCTCTTGGTTACAGCAATTGTGTGTAGCTGGAGACTTGTTTGTACGCGATTGAGGGCGTCAAATTTCTAATTCGTTGCTGATTTCAGACAGCATGTAGCGGGCTATCCCCAAATTGCCACGCGTCTTATCGAGTATAAGATAGACAAAGAGCCCATCCTTTTGGGGTAAAAGCCGAATCAGGTGATATTGTGTACCGAGAGTGATCAGGATATCTTCAAGGCTATCCTTCAGTCCCAGGTTTCGCATCGTCGTACGTTTTGCGCGTACTATTTCAGTGTTGCCAACAGCAGCCAGATTGAGGTTGAGATTAGTATCACCTTCCTCTGAGTCGAGCATCAGACCACTATTACTATCAACGACGCAAGCACCTATGAATCCGTCGAGTTTGCGGGTTTTTTTAAGACTTTCTTTCAAACTTGTCATCACTGTTCTCCATTCGTTTGAGTAGGGTGTTTTCACCTTGCTTATAGTCCCGTAGCGATTGGAATTTAGGTTGTATGCACACCTTATTTGTTCCATGGCTGCGTTGAAATTCTTTGCAATAGAGTGATTATTCCGCGTCATTTTGTCCTGCCATGAAACCAATATGACGCACACTTAAACCTAAATCCCAAACGCCACGGGTCTATCAATCATATTTTTTTAATGTGATGGGAATACATTTTTTATGCAGGTGTTTTGATTTGCCGGTTTTTCCATAACATGTATAAAACAGGAATTAACACCATAGAAACCAAAGGTGCTGTAATCATGCCGCCCAACATGGGGGCTGCAATACGTTGCATGACTTCTGAACCGGTTCCCGAGCCCATCATAATCGGTATTAAGCCTGCAATCACAACGGCAGCCGACATGGCTTTGGGTCTGACGCGTAAAACGGCACCATCAATAATCGCTGCGCGAAGTTCTTGTCTGTTACTGGGATTGTGTTCTTTCATTGCCTGATCAAGATAAACCAGCATGATGACACCAAATTCTGCGGCTACCCCGGCCAATGCAATAAAACCGACACCAACAGCGACCGACAGATTGTAATCCAGTGCATAAATCATCCAGACACCACCCACCAGCGCCAGGGGCACAGTGCCCATTACCATGAAACATTCTGTAAAATTACGGAAATTTAAATAAAGCAATAAAAATATAATCACTAATGTCAATGGTACGACATAGGTCAATTTTTCTTTTGCACGCAACATGTATTCATACTGTCCAGACCACCCTATCGAATAACCTGCGGGTAAATCAATTTTTTCTGCGACGTGTTTTTGCGCATCCAATACATATCCACCCAGATCCCGGTTTTGTATATCGACATATATCCAACCAATTCGCCGGGCGTTTTCACTCTTGATCATTCCCGGTCCATCCACAATTTTCAACTCGGCGACTTCATGCAGAGGAATCTGCGCCTTACTTGGGGTAACTATTGGCAATTGTCGAAGCTTGGCGATTGAATCACGTACGGCACGAGGATAACGGACATTGACGGGGTAGCGCTCTAGTCCTTCAACGGTTTGAGTCACATTTGCACCACCGACGGCTGTGCTGATGACCTCCTGAATGTCGGCGATATTGAGCCCAAACCGGGCAGCAGCACGGCGATTGATATTAATATCGATATAGCGGGCACCTGCGACGCGTTCTGAAAATACTGACAACGTTCCAGGCACCTCTTTAATCACTTTTTCGATTTCCTGGCCAATTTTTTGTATTTCCATCAGATCAGGCCCCGATACTTTGATACCAAGTGGTGTTTTAACCCCTGTAGAAATCATGTCGATACGTGTTTTGATGGGCATGACCCAGGAGTTGGTCAACCCTGGAATTGAAACAGTTTTTTGCAGTTCCTGTTTGAGTTTATCCATTGTCATGCCAGGGCGCCATTCACTTTTTGGGAGCAATTGGATCGTTGTTTCGATCATTGTCAGTGGTGCCGGGTCTGTTGCGGTTTCAGCACGCCCAACTTTTCCGAAAACCGTAGCAACTTCTGGAATAGTGCGGATAAGCTTGTCCGTTAACTGTAATAATTCACCCGCTTTACCAATCGAGATGCCGGTAAATGCTGTTGGCATATACAATAAATCACCTTCATCCAATTCTGGCATGAACTCTGATCCTAATCGAGAAAGCGGATAAAGTAGGGATACAACAGTCAGTATGCATAATACAATGGTTATCATCGGGAAACGTAGTACACCATGGATGACCGGCATGTATATTGCCACCAGTATCTGTCGTAGAATATTTTTTTCTTCGGGCAAAATGCGACCACGAATGAAGTAGCCCATGAGCACGGGCATTAACGTAATCGATAATCCGGCCGCTGCTGCCATAGCATAGGTTTTTGTAAAGGCCAGTGGGCTAAACAGCTTTCCTTCCTGTGCCTCTAAGGTGAATATAGGCAAAAAACTGAGCGTGATAATGAGCAATGAGAAAAATAATGCAGGTCCGACTTCGGTTGCCGATTTGGAGATTATCGCCCATCTGTTTTTATCGGTAACACGCTCTTTTTCCATATGTTTGTGAGCATTTTCTATCATAACAATGGCAGCATCAACCATTGCCCCTACGGCAATTGCGATGCCACCCAAGGACATGATGTTGGCGTTTATGCCTTGTTTTTGCATGACGATAAAGGCGATTAAAATACCAATCGGTAAAATAATGATGGCGATAAATGCTGAGCGTAAATGGAATAAGAATACGACACAAACCAGGGCGATAATTAAAAATTCCTTGATGAGTTTATCGCGTAAATTTCTGACCGCATTTTCAATCAGAATGGAGCGATCGTAGGTTTCGATAATTTCTACGCCATCAGGTAACCCCTTTTTTAATTGACTGAGTTTTAATTTTACGGCTTCAATCGTATCTAATGCATTTTCTCCCCAGCGCATCACGATAATGGCACCGACGACTTCACCTTCGCCATTAAGCTCGGCAATACCGCGACGCATTTGTGGGCCGAGACGAATATCAGCGATGTCGTTGAGTAAAATGGGTGTCCCTTTATCATTGACACTAACGGGAATTTGTCTAAGATCTTCGACGTTATTTAAATAGCCGCGCGCACGAATCATGTATTCCGCTTCAGCCTGTTCGATAACTGAGCCACCCACTTCCTGATTGGCGCGCTGTATCGCCCGATTGACTTTTTCTAACGGAATGCCATAAATTCTCAATTTATCAGGGTCTAAAACAACCTGATATTGCTTGACCATTCCTCCAACGGTGGCGACTTCAGAGACACCCGCAACGGTTTGCAGTTCATATTTCAAAAACCAGTCCTGCAAGCTGCGTAGTTGTGAAAGGTCGTGATTTCCAGTGCGATCCACTAATGCGTATTGATATATCCAACCCACCCCTGTGGCATCCGGACCCAGTTGTGGTTTAGCGGTGTCTGGCAGGTTACCGGCTACCTGGCTTAAGTATTCAAGCACACGGGAGCGGGCCCAATAAATATCAGTGCCATCCTCAAAGATGACATAAACGTAAGAATCGCCAAAAAATGAAAACCCTCTTACTGCCACAGTTCCTGGTACGGACAACATTGCCGTAGTAATGGGATAAGTTACCTGATCTTCTACAACTTCAGGGGCTTGGCCAGGATAGGTGGTTTTTATAATAACCTGGAGGTCGGATAAATCAGGAATTGCATCAAGCGGTGTACGCAATAAAGAAAATATACCCCAGCCGATTAACAGCAAGGTCAATAGTATGACCAGTGGCCGGTTTCTTATGGACCAATTAATTGTATGC
>QIGJ01000037.1 GCA_003229995.1 Gammaproteobacteria bacterium
CGACTATTCCTGCACTTTTGTTCGGCAACTGCTCCTGCGTTGCTCTACCTCCTGCATCCATGCAGTCGTCAATCAGAACGAACGAATACGCGCTAAATCTGAGCGCTAGACTGGGAAGTTATTACGTGCCCATTCCTTACCTCCGGGTAGGGTGGAACAAGCGCAGCGGTTCCACCAAACGGGAAAGAAACATATTCAAGATTTGATCGGCCATCGACGTCCACCTTGACTCGCTGTTTTCCGGTGGGTAGTTGTTGCATGAGGGCTTTTTTCTCCTGTCCATCTACCCGGGTAGGGCTTAGGAATGGAAATTAAATAACTTATACATGTGGCATCCCTGCTTCAGCCCATCTTTGCTCGTTCTTCAATCACAAAAGCTCGAAATAAGAGCGACTATTCCTGCACTTTTGCTCAATCAGAACGAACAAATACGGACTAAATCAGAGCGCCACATGTATAACCTAAATCCTGCAAGTGCTCGCACTCACTCAGCACAAGCTCTTGAGTCGTATAGCGATATGAAACTTTTCGGCAATCACAATAAGGCATTCACTCTACGAATCAATATCTTGCACTGCGCAAGCACGATCACTTGCAGGATCTAGGTATAAGTTATTTAATTCTCATTCCTTAGCCGACGGCTATGCACTGGTAGGAGCGATATCCGGCTTACACCGTGATATCGGTTGAAAAATACAGCTCGACAACCTATTGAAAATACAAAAGTTTAGTGCCAAATCACCCAGCATCATCGTTATGAATGCTCCAGGCGTCTTCCACGGTGGTTTCGCTGTTACCTCCCTTCTTCGGCGAAGATCGCGTATAATCAGCGGTTTGCAAACCTTGGGTCTATTTTCGGCCTTTATTTTGAGAATTATTGGAGCAAACCCAGCATGTCCCTAGAAAGAACCTTTTCCATCGTTAAACCTGATGCCGTTGCCAAAAGTCACATCGGTGATATTTATGCGCGTTTTGAAAAAGCCGGTCTGAACATTATTGCTTCGAAAATGCTGCATCTGAGCCGCACACAGGCCGAGGGATTTTACGCAGTGCATAAAGAACGTCCATTTTTTACCGATCTGGTGTCATTCATGATTTCCGGCCCGGTGATGGTGCAGGTGCTGGAAGGCGAGGGTGCCATTCTGAAAAACCGTGAAGTAATGGGGGCAACCAACCCCAAAGAAGCAGACGCAGGTACTATTCGTGCCGACTTTGCCGATTCCATTGATGAAAATGCGGTGCATGGTTCTGATGCGCCGGAAACAGCTGCTGAAGAAATTGCCTACTTCTTTTCGGACGATGAGATCTGCCCACGCACACGTTAAGTGTGTGTTGCCAGAAACGTAGCGAGCCAGCCTGATGCCGACATCACTGCTAACACCAATGCCCACACTAATGCCTCCAAAAATCAATTTGCTGAATTTCACACGCGCGGATATGGAGGTCTTCTTCGCTGAAATGGGGGAGAAACCTTTCCGTGCCAAACAGGTGATTCAGTGGTTGCATCAGTACGGTGTTGATCAGTTTGATGCAATGACCAACCTAAGCAAGGCTTTGCGCGCCAAACTTGAAAAAGTGGCTGAAATCCGTACGCCTGAAGTGTTGATTGATCAGGTTTCTGCGGATGGCACACACAAATGGTTGCTGAAGTTGGATAACGGCAATTCTATCGAAACCGTTTTTATCCCGGAAAAGAATCGCGGTACATTGTGTATATCCTCCCAGGTGGGTTGTGCGCTGGAATGTTCTTTTTGTTCTACGGGGCAGCAGGGTTTTAACCGTAACCTGAGCGTGGCTGAAATTATTGCTCAGGTATGGGTGGCCAACAAGGCGCTGGGCTGGAATCCACTGGCCAATGGTAAAAATGAACGCATTATTTCCAATGTGGTTTTTATGGGCATGGGCGAACCGTTGTTGAATTTTGATAACACGGTGAAAACGATTGATTTGCTGGTGGATGACTTTGCTTATGGTTTGTCAAAGCGTCGAGTGACGGTGAGCACTTCCGGTGTGGTGCCTGCACTGGCGCGTTTGAAGGAAGTCAGTGATGTGGCGCTGGCCTTGTCTTTGCATGCGCCGACCGATGAGTTGCGCGATGTGCTGGTGCCGCTGAATAAAAAGTACCCTTTGCGTGAAGTGCTGGATGCCTGTACACATTATATTAGTGGTGATACCCGGCGCAAGGTGACGATTGAATACGTTATGCTGGATGGTGTGAATGACAGTGTCGCGCATGCTCGCGAATTGGCAAAGGTACTTAAAGACGTGCCGTCCAAGATCAACTTGATTCCGTTTAATCCTTTTCCGAATACGCAATATCGACGCTCAAGTGATGCGGCGATTGTGCGCTTCCGCGAAGTGTTGATTAAAAATGGTTTGATCACGTTGACCCGCCGTACCCGGGGTGATGATATTGATGCTGCCTGCGGTCAGTTGGTGGGCCAGGTGCTGGATAAAACCCAACGACAACAAAATAAGCGGGCCACAGGTTGAAAACGGATATGAAATTGCTGCGTTCACTGACTTTGCGCATGGCCTCTGTGATTGCAGTGAGTTTTATGCTGTTTGCCTGTGCAACGGTGCAAGAGCAGAAGCGTGAAGACAAAGCCAAGTTCCGTGTCGCAGATACCAATCTTCGCCTGGGGTTGGGTTATTTACAACAGGGGCGTGATGAAGCGGCTTTGCAAAGATTGAAAAAAGCGGTCGATGCGATGCCGGAATATGCCGAGGCGCATAGCAGTATTGCACTGGCGTACATACAGCTGGACCAGCCGGAGGAAGCAGAAAAGCATTATCGACAAGCTGTGAAACTTAAACCGGATGATGGATCAATCCAGAATAACTATGCCGTGTTTTTATGCGGACAAGGCAAATATATCGAAGCGGAACAATATTTTTTAACCGCAATCAAAAGCCGAAGATATCGCACACCCGCAGAGGCGCTCGAAAATCTGGGGGTATGCATGTTGCAGGTGCCAGACCTGGAAAAAGCGGAAACCTATTTACGCAAGGCCTTGCAGATAAATTCACAATTACCGGGTGCCCTGTTGCAAATGGTACGGGTCAGTGCTGAGAAAAAACGCATGATGTCGGCCCGGGCTTATTTACAGCGTTATCAGGATGTGTCCACGCTGGGTCCGGACGGTCTCTGGCTGGGTATTCAGGTGGAGACAGAATTGGGGGATATGGCAGGGGTGAAAGAATATAAAACACTGTTGCGCCAGAATTATTCTGATTCCCACGAAATGCGCCTGTTATTAGAAGCAGAAGCCCGGGAAAGAGATGGAGCCAGCGGGCAACAATGAAAATATGAGTCGCGAGAATTAAAAAGTGAGCAAACGCAATAAAAAGCAGCGGAATCCAGAACAGGATGCGCCTTCCCTGCAACCTGGCGACAGATTGCGTATTGCGCGTGAATCCCGTGATTTATCCATTGAAGATGTGGCGGTTCGTTTAAAACTTGATGTGAGAAAAATCAGGGCGCTGGAGCAGGGGGATATTGCAGATTTTGCGGCACCGGTGTTCGCAGCGGGTTATTTGCGCACGTATGCACGCTTGATGGAGTTATCCGAAGAAGCAGTGCTTGCAGACTTTACTGAATTGGTGTCGGTGCATGAGCAGGTGATTGATCCGGCATCGACAGTAAATAACGAAACTTACGGCAAGATAGCCGATGGAATATCTCGCCAGTTTTCCTTGCGTGACAAGTCGTCGGGACATCATTTGGGAAAGATCGGGCTTGTGAGTGTGTTTATTGTGGGCCTGGTTTATTTTTTGTGGCCGATCAGTGAAGGTGAACAGACTGATACCGTGAGTTCGCATACAAGTTTCCCCCTGACGGAGAAAACTGTTGAAATAGCAGTGCCCTCACTGGAAGTAGTGATCGAAGAAAAGATAGTTGAAACAGAGCAAAGTGAATTGGCATTACCGGAAATACCCGCTGAGCCTGTTGTTGTACCTGAAATTGAGCCTAAAACCTTGGTGGTTGGCCAGAGTTCAGAGCTGATATTGATTTTTAACAATGATTCCTGGGCCGAGGTGCAAGACGCCCGGGGCCAGCGCCTTGTTTATCGTTTGGGTAAATCAGGCACCCGGAGTGTTGTTAAAGGGGTTGCCCCTTTTATGGTGCAACTGGGTTATGTACAGGGCGTGGATATTTTATATAACGGTGCTCCGTACGATTTGTCAAAATATGCCAATCGCCGGTCTGTCAGTTTGCGTATTGGGGCTGCTGATGAGCACATGGGTGGTGAATAGCTAAG
>QIGJ01000182.1 GCA_003229995.1 Gammaproteobacteria bacterium
GCCTGCCAAGCGGGAGCGCTGAACGCGGCACCACAACCCAGCGCAAAGGTAAATGCGACAAGCACCCAAGGCGTCGTTCCGCCCATCCAGGTCACAATTGCCAGTGCTGCGGCAGTGATGAACATCAGACACTGTACCGTTAACAAATAGCGACGACGATCGATAATATCCGCCAGTGCGCCAGCAGGTAAAGCAAAGATAAAAATAGGTAATGCCGTTGCCACTTGTATTAACACGATCATCAATGGATCTGTCGTCAACGTGACCATTAACCATGCAGCACCTACATCATGCATCCACGTGCCAATGTTGGAAAAAATCGTTGCTATCCAGATTAATCGAAAGGTTCGATCTTGCAAAGGCGCCCAAGGAGAGTCTTGCTTACTCATACCCAAGCGAGCCTAGAATACAAAACAGGCACAGCCACCATCCCAGCCAAAAGGATCTTTTGTGTGGCTGTGATGACTGGTGTGCGAGTGATGATGAGAGCAATAACTCGTGGCGGTTACGGTAGGCTGTGCTGAGAATTGCGCATAACCACCATAGGCTATTACAGGTGACCAATCAGGACTAACGGGCAACGGTGGCGGTGCAAGTGTGTCGAATTTTCCAGCCCCGTAGACAATCTTTCCGTCAACCATGGTTAGTACGGATTCAAGTTGTTTGATCTCTTCTTCAGGGCAAGCAAAAAAATCAGCCGTAAGCACCGCCAAGTCTGCCATCTGCCCTACGACAATTTGTCCTTTTGCCCCCTCTTCAGATGAAAACCAACTGCTGCCTTCCGTCCAAAGCTTAAGTGCCTCCATTCTTTCCAGTTGATTGCGTTCTGAATATAAACGTAACCCCCCCACCGTTTTTCCAGAAACCAACCAATAGAGTGAAACAAAGGGGTTATAGCTAGCAACCCGCGTTGCATCAGTACCAGACCCGACGGGTACGCCAAGTTCTAAC
Organism: Gammaproteobacteria bacterium; assembly: GCA_003229995.1. GTDB lineage: Bacteria > Pseudomonadota > Gammaproteobacteria > SZUA-152 > SZUA-152 > SZUA-152. The sequence goes on from QIGJ01000182.1 coordinate 952, forward strand.
ATTTTTTTTATAGGCGGCGTTTGCTCCGCTTTCTCTGCTCCGTAGCGTTCTACAAAATATTCGCCTTGAAAAGCCATGCGATGTTGAATGGCAATACCGCCACCCAGCGCTTTCACACGTTCTATATTGCGCTCAGAAATGGTTTCAGCATGATCAATGATCCAATGAAGACCTTCAAAAGGAACCTCTTTATTGATTTCTTCGTAGACATTAAGTATGCGCTCGATTGATTCATCATAGGTTGCATGAATTCTAAAGGGCCAACGGTTTTGCGCCAGTAGTGTGACGACTTCTTTCAACTGGGAATCCATTTCTAGAGAAAGATCAGGTCGAGGTTCAAGAAAATCTTCAAAATCAACCGCTGAAAAGACAAGCATTTCACCCGCGCCATTCATGCGATAAAAAGGGTCTCCTTTTCCGGGTTGAGTGATCTTCATCCATTGTTTGAAATCATCGACCTCTTGTCCCGGTCTTTGGGTGAACAGGTTGTAGGCGATACGAACGGTTAGTTGATCATCACGGTGTAGTTGTTCGATGATTTGATAATCTTCTGGGTAGTTTTGAAATCCACCTCCAGCATCAATGACGCTGGTAATCCCGAGCCGGTTTAATTCTCGCATAAATTGGCGTGTGGAATTGAGTTGCTGTTCCAGAGGAAGCATAGGTGCTTTAGCCAGCGTGGAGTAAAGTATATAAGCATTGGGTCTGGCAATAAGTAAGCCTGTGGGGTGACCCGCTTTGTTACGTTGAATTTCTCCACCGGGTGGGTCTGGTGTATGTTTTGTGTAACCTAACACACGAAGCGCTGCATTATTCAATATTGCACGCGCATAGAGGTGCAAGATCATCACCGGGGTATCTGGTGCAGCGGCATTCACCTCTTCCAGCGTTGGCATACGACGTTCTGCAAACTGAAATTCCGACCAGCCGCCAATGATACGCACCCACTGACCATTCGGTGTACGTCGAGCCTGCTCACGTAACATCCGCAAGCCATCAGCCAAGGATGGCACGCCGTCCCAACGCAACTCCATATTGTAGTTAAGCCCGCCCCGTATCAGATGGGTATGTGAATCGTTCAATCCTGGGATGACGGTGCGACCCTCAAGATCGATGACCTGGGTAGTGTTTGAACGATATGCCATGATCTCTTTTTCCGAACCCACAGCGAGGAATACGCCATCGCTAATGGCCACTGCCGATACAAAAGGCATGGCTTTATTTATAGTGGCAATACGGCCATTAAATAAAATGGTTTCCGCACGATTCAAATTATTTTCGCTGCTGTTTCGTAACATAGTACATCCTCCTGCTGCCAATGCTGCCGCAGTGGCTGTCATCGACAATAGAAATTTACGTCTGTTTGTAGTAAAGGATTCAGGCATATTATTTCTCAATAATCCAAAGCATTCTAGGAAACTGTTTTACGGCTTGCCGGTTGGTTATGCACCATGGTGTAGGCATACTCGACCCCCATGCCATAAGCACCACTGTGTTCTTTAACAATGTCTATTACGGCGTCGTAAGTCTCTTTATTGGCCCAGTCACGTTGAAATTCGAGTAGCACTTGCTGCCACGTAACAGGAACAACCCCGGCTTGAATCAGTCGTTGGATTGCCATGTCATGGGCTTCGATTGAAGTACCGCCTGATGCATCAATGACCGCATAGACTTCGTATCCGGCTTCTATTGCTTCCAATGCCGGAAAGGTAAGGCAGACTTCTGTCCACAATGCGGCCATGACTAATTTCTTACGTCCCTTGCTTTCAACTTCAGCAACAAATTTTTGGTCTTCCCATGAATTCATGGAGGTCCGTTCGATCGGTGTTTGCTCAGGAAAAATATCCAGTAACTGAGGCCACATTTCACCACTAAAACTTGATGTTTCAACGGTCGTTAAAATAGTAGGGACGTCAAAAACTTTTGCTGCTTTGGCTAAACCCAGCGTGTTATTCAGTAATAACTGACGGTCTATTGAGGCAACACCAAAAGCCATTTGGGGTTGATGATCGATAAAAATGACCGTGCAGTTGTCTGCATTAAGAAGTTGTAATGTTGACATATTGTTCTCCTGTAAATAGTATTTTTACAATCAAGTTTGATTAATCTAGGGTGCTTTAGGCAGGTCAAACAAAAGTATTTCCGTATGACTGGAGCCAGTGATATCCACTTGTCGCTCGTCAACCACTTTGGCACCATCTCCTTCATCCAGTCTGGTGTCGTTGAGTTTTATACTACCGGTTGCTACGTACAGGTAAACATCGCGACCTGATTGAATGGAATAGCTGATTTTTTGTGCTTTTTGTAAAATAGAGACATATAATTTTACATCCTGATGAATGGTAACGGAATCCGCCGCACCATCCGCAGAGACGAGCAACTTTAAGATACCCAACTTTTCTTCTATGGGGACGTGTTTTTGTTTGTAGCCAGGTTCTACGCCTAACTGGTTGGGCTTGATCCATATCTGTAAAAAATGGACGGATTCTTCTTGAGATGCATTGAATTCACTGTGAGTAATGCCTCTTCCGGCACTCATTATTTGGGTGTCGCCGGGAGAGATAATCGAGGTGTTACCCATGCTGTCTTTGTGCTCCAGTGACCCACTTAACACATACGTGATGATTTCCATGTCTTGATGCGAGTGAGTTGCAAAACCACCACCTGGTATCACGCGATCATCATTAATTACACGCAGTACCGAGAACCCCATATGTTTGGGGTCATGATAACCAGAAAAAGAAAACGTGTGATAGCTATTCAGCCAATCGATCGTTGATTGACCCCTATCTTCGGCATTGCATCCGCTCCTTATTGAAAAAGTACGTATAGCTACTATGTTGCAATCTGAAGTAGCACAAGATCATATGCATCAATGATGGCGGTTTTAAGAAAAAACGGTAACTATCAGAAATGATAGGTGGGTACTGACATGGCCGAAAACTGCGGAACAATCAAACCAAGAAGAACGGCTTTTGCGATGGCCTGACTGCGGTTAGTCACGTTGAGTTTTTGAATGGCATTTTTTAAGTGGAACA
>QIGJ01000383.1 GCA_003229995.1 Gammaproteobacteria bacterium
TTTGGCACCGCCACGAGACATACGAATGGTTACCATACGTGTAAATCCTTCAATAATCGGTTAAGGGTTCAGTCATTTTTGTATCGATCAGACAGGCGATTCGTCGGCCAGCCCAAGAGAGCCGCGCATTCTACGCCAATTCCCCAGGGAAATAAATGCCCTGCCTGACAATCGGTTTCCAGGAGCGAATATCGGGTGACGGAGAAAAACCACGCCGGACACCTCGATACCCTTCTACCCATTTAAAACGGCATGCCCGGCGGCATCCTGCCTTTCAGGCCGCGCATCATTTTAGCCATGCCTCCGCCTTTCATTTTTTTCATCATTGCATCTGCGTAAATTGCTTGAGCAGGCGGTTCACATCCTGTACCTGCACACCCGAACCCATCGCAATACGCCGCTTGCGTGAACCCTTGATGATGGCCGGGAAACGACGCTCTTTCATGGTCATGGAGCTGATAATGGCTTCCAGCCGCTTGAACTGTTTTTCATCGACATTTTTGGCGGCACCCGCCATCTGGCCCATGCCCGGCATTTTATCCATAAGTGCGCCAATACCCCCCATGTTTTGCATTTGCTGCAACTGGTTACGGAAGTCCTCCAGATCGAAGCCCTTCCCCTTGGCAACCTTTTTGGCAAGCTTTTCCGCCTCTTTGTGGTCAACTTTATGCTGAGCCTCTTCGATGAGCGACATGACATCACCCATGCCGAGAATACGCGAGGCCATACGGTCTGGGTGGAAAGCTTCCAGCGCCGTGGTTTTTTCGCCCACGCCAAGAAATTTGATGGGTTTACCGGTAATCTGGCGAATGGACAGTGCAGCACCACCTCGGGCATCACCGTCAGTTTTGGTCAGAATCACGCCAGTGAGCGGCAGGGCTTCGTTGAAGGCCTTCGCGGTATTGGCAGCGTCCTGCCCCGTCATGCTGTCCACCACAAACAGGGTTTCCACCGGATCAATCCCCGCGTGCAGGGTTTTAATTTCGGCCATCATTTCGTCATCAATGGCGAGACGACCGGCGGTATCAATAATCAACACATCCATGGCCTGTTTGCGCGCTTGATCCAGTGCATTTTGGGCAATGGCCAACGGTTTTTGCGAAGGATCGCTGGGAAAAAACGCAACATCAACTTCACTGGCCAGGGTTTTTAACTGTTCAATGGCCGCCGGACGGTAAACGTCGGCACTGGCCACCATCACTGATTTTTTCTTGCGTTCTTTGAGCCAGCGCGACAATTTGGCAACACTGGTGGTTTTACCCGAGCCTTGCAAACCCGCCATCAAAATCACTGCTGGAGGACGGGTGGTGAGATCCAGCTCCTCGTTGGCCTCGCCCATGACCTTGACCAGCTCGTCATTAACGACCTTGACCAGCGCTTGGCCCGGTGTGAGGCTCTGCATTACCCCTTCGCCCAGGGCGCGCTCTTTAACCTGATCAACAAATTCACGCACCACCGGCAACGCCACATCAGCTTCCAGTAGCGCCATGCGCACTTCACGCAGGGTGTCCTTGATATTGGATTCTGTCAGGCGTGCCTGACCACGCAGGGTTTTGAGGGTGCCACTGAGGCGTTCACTTAAGCTGTCAAACATGATATTTCCCGTGAGAATGAAAAAGGTCCGGCATCGATAAGCGTTCCGGTCTTTCCGTTACTGGATTTTCAGGGGAGGGATTATAGCGTGAAAATCAATCCGGTTCGTGCGGGAGTGATTTTACGGTCCGTAATGGCTTGACGACACTCGTCCATGATCAGGGATTCGTGGCCGGGTTTGTTATGGGTGATATACACTTCAGGCTGATGTTTGAGTTTTTTCAGATCAATGGCCAGTAGCTCGGCAGTATAGTGGCCGGAACGTTGACTGAGGTCGAGGTCGGCATTGGCGAAAGCGGCCTCCACCAACAACACATCAAGGTGATCGTGACTGTTGAGCACATTCCAGAAGTTGTCGTTGGTGGTGGTATCACCACTAAAGGCGAAGGCACCGCTCTCGCATGCCACACGATAACCTACGCCGGGCACAATGTGATTAACAGCAATCATCTCCAACTTTCGGCCTTCCATCTCGATGACATCGCCCGGCGACAGGGCTTGGTAGCGCATCACCGGCTCATCTTCTGTGGGTAATTTGGCAAAATCAGGCCAGATGGTCCAGTTAAAAACATGTGTTTGCAGAGCCTCCAGAGTCACCGGCTGCCCATGCACAATCAGTGGATCACGAATACTGGGAAAGATGCTGTCTACCAACAGCGGTAAAAATGCAAAATGATCAAGATGGGAATGGGTCAAAAAGACATGACGAATCCTGCGCATTTCGTCCAATGTCAGTTCACCCACGCCGCTACCAGCGTCGATGAGAATATCGTCATCGATGAGCAGCGAGGTGGTTTTGAGTTCGTTACCCACACCGCCACTGCATCCCAGCACGCGCAGCTTCATAGTTCACCCAATGGTTCAGTGGCTCGTTGAAAAAAAGGAGGGTTATTGTTTTCCCCTGAATTTACATGATGATAGCGCAATGTGCCAGCCTGTTTTATCCTGCTCCCGACCCTGACTCCGGTCGCCTGCAGTGGGAAAATTCCACATATGTTACTAAATTTGGCCACATTAGGCCTACTGTACTGTGGTGCTTAACGGCAGCCTGACGCTAAAAATTTAGCCACACCCATACCTAATGGCCTGTTACACATCACAAAATAATGAAAAATATTAAAATAATGAAAGATATTGACAAACCGCACCCTGAACCGACTTAATACGCGCACTAAGAACAGGCTGCCCTCTGACACAGAAACCACAAAACACATGATCCAGACACTGACCGGTATTATTGCCCTCGTACTCTATTCCGTCACCGGCCTGTTGTTGGCCCGACGCCTGTTTCACGACCGCACCAAACCGGAAAAAGCCGGTGGATTGAGCAAACTACAGATTATCAGTATCGGGCTGGTGACCGTGGTGTTTCACGCCATCACACTCTACAACACACTGTTCGTCGATGGCGGACTGAATCTTGGCTTTTTCAATGCCCTGTCGCTGATCACTTGGCTCATTGCCCTGCTGGTGCTGCTGGCCGCACTCACCAACCCTGTCGAAAGCCTGGGCGTATTTCTGTTGCCGCTGGCCAGTATCGCAATTTCGCTGGAAATGATATTCCCCAGCACGTTCATGCTGCCCGGTGTACAGGCACTGGAACTCAAGCTGCACATCATCATGTCCGTACTCGCATACAGCTTGCTGAGCATTGCTGCCATGCAGTCGGTGCTGCTGGCCGTTCAGGATAAACATCTACGCAACAAACGCCCCGGTGGATTCATTCGCGCCCTGCCCCCCCTACAAACCATGGAAACCCTGTTGTTCCAGTTAATTGGATTGGGTCTGGCAGTCCTCACCTTATCGTTGATCAGTGGGGGCATTTATCTGGAAGATATGTTTGCCCAGCACTTGGCACACAAAACCATCCTGTCCATGACCGCCTGGGTAGTTTTCGCGGTGCTGCTGTGGGGACGCTGGAAATTCGGCTGGCGTGGGCGTATCGCCATTCGCTGGACTCTGAGCGGGTTTTTTGTCCTTTTGCTGGCCTACATTGGCAGCAAATGGGTGTTGGAAATCATGTTGGGGCGCTAAACCTTGTCACGCTTCTGCCACTATCCCGTTCAGATTCAACCCGCATTACCCGTCAGCCGTCTTGACACAGTGGCCACTTGACCCTGAATATACTCGTGGCGTTTGGGATTTAGGCCTGACTGCACGCCTTATTAATTCCGTGGCGGTGTTAAAATGCCTTGCAATAGAATGACTATTCCGTGTCATTTTGATTTGCCATGAAATCAAATATGACGCACATTCAGACCTAAATCCCAAACACCATGGGTATATTTCTCCTCACGCACCGTTAACAAGGCAAAATATTTCTTGAACGAC
>QIGJ01000063.1 GCA_003229995.1 Gammaproteobacteria bacterium
CGCATGAAACCGGTTTCTTCCACGCATTGCTCACCTTTTACAGCTTTGGGGATATTCGGCATGGGCACATCAGCTACGGCCCCAAAAGAAAAAAGCGTAAAGGCCAGGGCGACAAGCCCGGGTCTTCGTATATTTTTTTTCGCTTTCATCTTTTCCCCTGCTTCTGCCTTTATTCACCCAGACCCATCTGGATGTAACCGGTGGGGCAGACATCCGCACAGATGTGACAACCGATGCATTTGGAATAATCGGTAGCTACGTAGCGTCCCATAGTGGATTCCTCTTTTTTTACTTTGAACACGGCATCCTGCGGGCAGTAAATAATGCAGTTGTCACATTCAAAGCACATGCCACAACTCATGCAGCGTTTGGCTTCGGTGACAGTGTCTTCTTCAGACAGCGCATTCATGCGTTCTTCAAAGTGACCTAACACTTCGTCAGAACTGGGCACGTCTTCGGTGCGAACCTGACGTGTTTCGTGGGCAAAGTGTCCGAGGAACAGTTTATCCGCAGAAATAATTTGATGCGCGGAGCGGTCTTCGTAGTTATGAATAGCGAAGTCGGCTTCTGCGGTGCCATGCTGGCCACGGTCTATGCCGCGCACTTTTATGTCGCCTTCAGGATCAAAGTGTGCGGGTTCATGGTGAGTTTCACGCAGCTTGTCCAACAGGTCGAAATGATGCACATCTACTTTCGGGCGTTTGCCTGCTTCTTCATTTTTCAGGTAGTCGTCAATGCTTTCCACTGCCACGGATGCCTGGCCGATCACCGTGGTCAACAGATGGGGTTGCACGATGTCGCCCGCGACAAAGAACCCAGGTTTATTCGGCACCTGAAAATTTTTGTCAGCGTCGATCAGGCCACGGTCGTTGCCAAACGCTTCCATGCCTTTCAGATTACCGGTCTGGCCGATAGCGGAGACAATAAGATCGGCGTCGATGTCGTATTCAGAATCTTCGATGGGCGTCATGTTCTTGCCTTCCCATTTCAGCTTACGTACGCGCAGGGCTTTGGCCCGACCATTGTCTCCCATGATCACGGCAACCGGATCAATGGAATTGATAATTTCCACACCTTCGCGGGAGGCATCATTTATTTCATGTTGGGCGGCAGTCATGTTGGAGACGGGATGGCGTGACAGTAGGGTGACTTCAGCACCTTCGCGGTTGGCAACACCCGCGACATCGTGTGCCGTCTGGCCGAGGATGATGTGTTCCGGTCGTTCATTTTCGTGGACATCGGTGATCTTGCCGATACGGCGGGCCACGGAGGCCACGTCAATGGAGGTATCACCACCGCCGATAACCACTACCTTGCCTGCAACACCTTTCAGTCGGCCTTCATTAAAAGCAGCAAGGAAGGCAACGCCGGAGAGACAGTTGCTGGCTTCGCTGAAATTATCCACTGGCAAGTCTCGACCGGATTGTGCGCCGATGGCAAACAGTATCGCGTCAAAATCTTTTTCCAGTTGTTTTAGGGTAATGTCTTCGCCCACGCGGGTTTTTAATTTTGTTTCCACACCCATATTGATGATGCGGTTCATTTCGCCGTGCAATACGTCACGCGGGGTGCGGTAGCCGGGAATGCCGTACATCATCATGCCGCCCAGATCTTCGTGATCATCAAAAATCGTGCAGGCATGGCCTTTCAGGCGCAATTGATATGCGGCGGACAGTCCGCAGGGGCCACCGCCGATGATGGCGACTTTTTTACCCGTGTCGGCACCAGCGGTGAATGTCAGACCGGCATCCAGTGCGCTGTCGCCGATGAATTGCTCTACGGCATTAATGCCCACAAAGTCTTCCACCTGATTGCGGTTGCAACCATCTTGACAAGGCGCGGGACAGACACGGCCCATGACCGAAGGAAAAGGATTGGCCTGGGTGGAACGACGAAAAGCGTATTCCTGCCAGTTCATACCATCGGCCGGTTTTTCGATACCGCGCACGATGTTCAGCCAGCCGCGAATGTCTTCTCCGGAAGGGCAACTGCCCTGGCATGGCGGTGTTTGATGCACATAAGTGGGGCATTTGTGGGTGCGGTCGCCATCGAAAATTTGCTCACCCCAACGGGTGACTTCGTGGTCGCCATCTTTGTATTTGCGAAACGTGTGTGTTTTTACTTCATCTGCCGGTGTAGCCATAGCGTCAGTCTCCTGATCCACTGATGTGTTTTACACACCATTAATGGTGATTCAACAATCAACGTTAAAATGGTGCATAAAATGAACCCTACCTGCCCACCCTACGTTTTGGTTCCCAACTGGATGGCATCGCCAACCACCTGATGCAAGCTGGTAATCATGTCCATGGGGAATTGATACGCGGGCAAGGCTTTGCTGAACTGGGCTTTGCATATGGCGCAAATGGCCACCATGGAATTGACATCGTGTTCATCCACCACCTGCTTCAATGCCTGCATGCGTGGCATGGCACCCTTGATGCGAATCTCCAGCAGGTCATCGGTCAACAAGCCGCCACCACCGCCACAACAAAAGGTATTTTCGTGGATGGTTTCGGGTGACATATCAAAAAAGTGATTGGCCGAGGCGGTGATTAATGCGCGCGGTAAAACAAATTGTCCGCCGGGTATGTTGCCCATGCGTGAGGCGCGTGCCACATTGCAGGAGTCATGAAAGGTGATGCGCCGGTGATCATTGGCTTCTTTGTCGAGATTTAATGCGCCGCGCTGAATCAAGTCGTAAGTGAATTCGACAATGTGCTGCGGGGCAGGATAGTTAGGGTCAAGAAAATCAAACGGACCCACCAGTGTGTTCCAGAAGCTGTAGGCTACTCGCCAGGCATGGCCGCATTCGCCGACGATAATACGTTTAACGCCCAGTTCTTCGGCAGCATCCCGAATACGTTGCGCGACTTTTTTCAGGTTATCGTCACTGCCGATGAACATGGAAAAATTGGCGGCTTCGGACGCATAGGAAGACAATGTCCAACTGATACCGGCCTGATGGAAAACCTTGCCATAACCAATCAAGCCATCAATGTGTGGCTCGGCAAAAAAATCGGCGGAAGGCACAACGAGCAATACATCAGCGCCTTTCACATCCACCGGGTATTTCACCGCAACACCGGTGTCTTCTTCGACTTCTTCTTCCAGATTTTCCAGTGTGTTGATCAGGGCTTTTTCAGGCAGACCCAGATTGTTACCGACAGTCTGTAATTTGCCCAGAATTTCGTTACAGTATTTTTGACCATGGCCCACGGTATCCATGATGTCGCGCGCAGCCATGGAAATTTCGGCGGTGTCGATGCCGTAGGGACAAAACACGGAGCAGCGACGGCATTGCGAACATTGATGGAAGTAGCTATACCATTCGTCCAGCACGCTTTTATCCATATCGCGGGCACCGACGAGTTTGGGGAAATGTTTGCCCGCAAAAGTGTAATAACGGCGGTAAATACTGCGCAATAAATCCTGACGTGCCACCGGCATGTTTTTGGGGTCTTTGGTGCCGAGGTAATAATGACACTTGTCGGTGCAGGCACCGCATTTTACGCAACTGTCGAGGAAGGTGCGTAGGGCACGGGAGCCGTCCACCAGTTCACCCAGACGGGTAACGGCTTTTTCTTCCCAGTTGTCTACCAGCTCACCGGGGAATCCGAGTTGTTCATTATGTTGGGCTTTGGCCAGATACGGGCTGCTGTGCGCCATCGAATCCACCTCATACTT
>QIGJ01000144.1 GCA_003229995.1 Gammaproteobacteria bacterium
TGATTATTCATCTTCAGCCTCTTTTTTGGTTGAAGTGATTACAGTTTTTTTATTTTGGTGAACTTTATTTGTAACCGTTTTTTTAACTTTTCTTTTCGGTTTTCGACCAATTATTTTTTCCTGAAAGGCATCACCACCGAGCACAGAAAAAGTGACACTTTTTTTCTTGCCACCAAACAACCACCACCACAGACTGCCACCACCGAGCATCACTATAATGGGTAATAAAGCAATCAATGCCTTGACCCAGCCTGACTCCAGTCGGGACTGATCCCGTGGCACAATGTTGTTGTTCACCGGTATCATATCGATATCATGAAGGTCAGTTTTGACAAAACGATGATTTAAGGGATGGATGGCATAAGCATGGCAGTCACTTTGTGCGCAGGTTTCAGCCAGATTGTCGGCATGCGTGGAGGCGTCACTCTTTTCGTCACGCAATACACCGTGACGAAAACCTTTGGGGGCGTGGCAGTCAATGCAAGAAGCTCCCTGCATTACATTGGTTTCCAGTAAACGCCCATGCAATGTGGTTGCGTAGCTGTCACTGGTCAGTATAAAGCGCGGTCCGGCTTTTTCCTTCTCCCCGGTCTTTTCATTCTTTTTTTCAACTTTAGCCATACGTTTATGATCTGCGTGACAGTTATTACACATTTTATTGTGGTCATTTTTATTCCAGCGGGAGCCGATAAAACGACGTAGGATATGGCCGCCAAACTGGCCCAGCCATATCTCACCTTGATGGCAGCTTCCACATTCACTGTCCAGGTGATCAAATGCATCTTTAAATTTTGGCAGTTCCGCTTCGCTGATATATAATTCATTGGGATGGCAGAAGCGACAGGAGGGATCAGAGGCTTCTTTGGCTTCCGTGAAGCGATTGCCGCCGGTCAATCCTTTATGCCATCCATTGCCATGCACTGAATCTTTGTATTCTTTAACAACAGCCTTGTGGGTGTAAGGTTCACCTTCTGAAGGTTCTTCCACATGGCATGAATTCCCACAGTCCACCTCACCATTTTTCACTTTATGCGGATAATCCCGAATCCGGCGATGACAATCCTTGCAAGGCACACTGCCATGCAGGGAGCTGTAGTAGTGTTGTTTGTCAATGGAGGCGCTGCGTAACACACCGCTTTTATCGATATAGTCGAGACCTTCCAGTGAATGGCATGAAAAACAACCATCAGGGTCTGGGTGACGTTCCGCAGCATTGACTGTTTGAATAAAACTGATGAACAGCGCTATCACGAATAAAAATCGTTTCAATAGCATATTATTTATCTTTTAATACTGGTGGGGCGACATAAACCGCTTGCCATTGTGGCTGGGGATGAAAATCAATACCTTTCTTTTTACGTTTCGGGTCTTCATCCAGTGGTGCTGCACGCCAGTCTATTGCGCCCCAATCACAGACATCCACACATTCATGACAGGTCATGCAAGAGAGTTGGTCCACCACTGCAATACGATCCACCATTTTAATGGCACCGGTCATGCAGTTGCGGGCACAGATGTTACAGCCAGTGCAGCGACTGCGTTCGACACGAATACGGCGGGTGAAACGAAACTTGGCACCCAGTCGATTGACCAGGCCATCAAGTGCGCCAATGGGGCAGAGAAACTGGCAATAAGCACGCCCTTTGGTGGCGAAAAAACCGAGCAGAAACAGCAGTGCCAGATTAACCAAACCCACTGCTGATAGCGCAAAAGCCAAGCCTTTGGGATTACCACTAAAGGCATCAAAAATGCGTGGAATAGTGATGAAATTACACAAAGTGCAAGCACTGATGCCGAGCATCGGCATTAACGCCAAATAGACGGAGAAATAGCCATAACGAATGGGTATTTGCGGCAGGGCACGGTATTCAATTTTCCATTTGTCACTGAAAGTGCGACTGACCAGTTCTGGCAGTCCGCCTACTGGGCAGATATAGCCACACCACATACGACCAAAGAAAAAAGTGGTAATGAGTATCAGTGCGAGTATGTAGACACCAATCGCGGCTACCTGCATTTTGCTGCTGACGTCCGCCGGCGTTATGCCGGGAAAAAAGAGATAAAAGCGGCGTATGCAGACTTTGCCGCAAAGATCCGGGTTGTCCACCAGTCCAGGCAGAAACAGGAAAGGTGAGAAGAACAACGTGCAGGACGCTATTATTACCGCATAACGGTATTTTTGCGGATTAGGAATTGCTTTTATCGCTTCTATTGCTTTTATCATTTATTACTCCTTTTTTCTTTATGGTTTATTTTTGAAAGGTATGGCAAGCTTGACATAAGGAACCATCTTTGGCGGGAAGACGCAGCAAGACTTCGGTTTTGATGCGTTCATAACCCAGGGAATAAATACCACCACTTTCCTGTGAAAGTTTCTCCAGTCGAACTTTTTTGTCGGATTGGAATACCTTGTTCCAAGGGTGTTTGACATAACTCACTCCTTCATCAAGGTCAGTATCAGCCACTTGTTTGCCTGCTGGTTTTTTTTTGTCAATAACGCCTGGTTGATGAGGTGCATGGCAGGTGACGCACATTATTTTTCCTTTATCATCCAATGGTAAAATGATTCCTAATTTTTTCTCTGCTTCACGAATACGTTTGCGCATTTTTTTATCGGGTTTTACCTGATGGTTTAGGGCATTAAGATGGGGTGTTTTCAAGTGGCAGCCAAAACAGATTTTTTGTGGTAGCAGACGAAATTCCAGATCTTCACGTTTGATTTCTTTTTTAAGGTCTGGCGCTTTTTTGTGGCAATACTCGCAATCCTTTTTGTCAAACTCACCTTTGTCATCGAGCAGTTTGTGTATGTTGGGGCGTTTGTAATCTTTCTTGTTATGGCAATTGGCACAAAATTCGGTTAACTGCTCATAGGGGCCACCACGATGGAAGTTATGCGCTTTTTTGTTGACTTTGTTGATAGGGGTTTTTTCGATATCTTTGATACCATGACAGGTTTTGCAATCGATCTGACCCTCATCATTGAGTGGGAACTCCTTCGGTAACTTCATGTCTTCAGGTGGTTTCACCTTGACCACATGGTGTAGTGGAGGCATTTCAATTTTCTTTTCTTCCTTGCCGTTAACGACAAATGAAATCATCAAAATGATGAATAATGAAATATACTTCATAGCCCTGCCTGTATGGCTTCACCGTGGGTATGACAAGTACGGCAATCACTGCCCACTTCATGGACACCTGCCAAACCATTACCGGTTTCCAGGTCACCGTCATCCACTATCACTTGCATTTGATGGCACAGCACACAAAGCTGTGAATAGTCACCATTATTTACTGTGACGCTGTGTGCAACTTCGCGAATTGATACATTGAGTTGAGTGACACCTTTTTGTGAACTGTCGATAATCAGTTTGGCATTATCAGTGCCATGCATGGCATGGCAATCTGTGCAGGCCACCACCGTGCGATATTGATAACCCGGACGTAGACCGGCATAGGTGCGTAAGCCGGTGCCGTCCACTAACCCATGTTGATCAATAAAATGAAAAGCGTCTTCTACGGCAATCAAAGGATCATCAAAATTACGGTCGATAATCTCAAACCCCACTTGCTGATGATCCCGATTGTGACAACGCAGGCAAAAATCAGAAATGGAGCTGTAGTTCGATGTCCTTTGAGTTTTGTCGGCATAACGGGTGAGATCACGATTTAACTCGATTTAACTCGAACAAACCATTCATATCCGAAGCAACGTGACAATTGACACATTGATCATCATTCAGTAGCGCCGTTTCACCCACTGTAAATGTGTGGGCATGTTGCCCTTGTAACCAGGGTGCGTGTGGAAGGTCATTATTGTTGTGGCATACCGCACACTGGCGTGGTTCGCTTTCGGGACTGCCGTTACGCCCGTGACATCCCGTGCAGGTGGTATATCCTTTTACATGCACAATGTTACGAATTCGTTCGGCTCTTTCGTGAATGACCGCCATAGCATGGCAGGCAGCACAGTCGGGCAGACGCCATGCTGCACCTTTACCGCCATGTGATGCAGTTAAAATCAAATTGCCGCTTTCCAGAGATACCGCACCTTTTTCGCCATCACTGTCACCACAGGCAGACAACAACGTGGTCATCATTAACAGCGCTATGGCCACAATATTTTTCATCAACGGCGCTCCCGATGACAATCACTGCAATAATGTGCGTTATGGCAACGGCTACAAGAGGCTGT
>QIGJ01000386.1 GCA_003229995.1 Gammaproteobacteria bacterium
GTTCCGGTACGATTTGGATCTGCGGGTCGTCGATCAGCTCTGCAAGTTTCGCGTAGAAACCGTCAACGTCCTCATCCGGGAGCATGCGTATATCCAACACAGCGGAGGCCTCTGATGGAATGACATTTCGACGAAATCCGGCATCGATCATGGTCGGTACAACTGAAGTGCGTAGCACCGAATAGTGGTAGGGAAATGTTTCCAGGAAATGACGTTGTATCGCTTCGGTTTCCGCCGGATTCTCGACGTTCCGATAACGCCATGCATCATCAGGGTTTGAAATTGTCGCCAGGCGTTCAAAGTAGGCGCGGGTCGTCTGGTTCATGCGCATTTCCGTCTGCCACGCGCCGGCCTTTGCAACGGCCTTGGCGAGCGCAGTGACCGCATTGTCCAGACGTGGGACCGACCCGTGCCCCGCTGTGCCAGTGGCGACCAGGGTAGCGCGGCGAGGCATTTTCTCGGTCGACTGAATACCGACGACCGTTACGCCGTTGTTCTCGAGTGTGTTGTTGCCGCCTTCTGCAAGGCAAAATTCCGCGTCGATCTTGTCCCAGTGATGCTCCACCATGTAGTTGATACCAACTTCAGGTGTGCCTTCCTCGCCGGATTCGGCCAGGAAGATGATGTCGCGGTCCAGCTCGACGCCATAACGATGCAGCATGATCATCAGCATGAGACCAGCAGTGACATTGTCTTTGTCATCCAGCGTGCCACGGCCGTAAATGAAGCCGTCTTTGCGCGTACCGCCGAACGGGTCCTCGGTCCAGCGATCAGCCTGGACGCCAACGACATCAGTGTGTCCCATGATCAGAATGGGTCGTTTTGAGCCATTGCCTTTGAAACGTGCGACGAGATTGGCTCGCGCCGGGTCCAGCGCGAACATCTCTGATTCTATGCCCTCAGCAGCCAGTGCGGCCTGAAGATAGTTGGCAACCTCTGTTTCATTGCCCGGCGGGTTGGAGGTATTGATTTGCACCAGATTCACCAGGTGATCAATTGCCTCTTCGCCGACCTCGTCCCAGTCGATAAGATAACGGTCCTGTCCTGTCGCGAGGGCAGGGAGGATGAGCAATAACAGGGTGGCCAACTGACGCATTGATTGTCTCCGGTCGGAAATGGATGCTGCATATAGTTTACCTGAATCTATCGAGTGCTTGTTTGTTGCGACTGAGGTGGCCCCTACTAATACTCAAATCGTAATGGCGTAAAATGAAGGTGGTTGGGTGATTACGACTTCGCCAAAAAGTTTGGCTTTTTGTTGCTCAATGGCTTCACGGCGAAATAACAGATTGGTCATTTTTGGTGATTTTTAGTCATTTCAATTGGAAAAGGTGACGATTCTCTTCTATTCCAAAAATAAGTTAAAAGTAAAACGGTAGAAAGTATCACCATAAACGCTGGCAATAAACTAAAACCGAACAAAGGAAACTGCTGCAAATCCTTAAAGTAAAATGGAGTTATTTTGACAATTAAACTGGGGGATAAAAAAACAAACAAATTAACCACCCCGTGTACAGCAAAACAAAGGAAAATGTTTTTATAAATAACGTATATTGCTGCTAGAAAAACACCTCCGAAAAAAGCGGAGAAAAACCCACTCCCATGAAAAACACCAAAGATGATGGCAGATAAAAGTATTGACCTACTTACGTTGAAACGAGATAACAAACAACCCAATATACAACCTCTATACACAAACTCTTCAATCATTGGTGAAATCGTGGTTTTTGTAAATAGGCTAATAAAATCGATATTCTCGGCAATTCTGTTGGCAGCGACTAAATGTAGGGCATCGATACTTTCCTGAGCGGTTTCCGCACTAAACATACTGCTGTAAAAGATATTGAGAACCATAACTCCGTACCTAAAAATTACGCCTAAGATCATTGCAAGTAAAAAACTAGTCAAGTTCAGTTTGGCTTTTCTAGTGTAAGAATCATTCCCAATTATGGATTTCAAAGGCAGCTTACTGGGGAAAATGAGAACCGTTATTGTTAAATAGAACACGATAAACAGAACTAATTCACTGGCAAGCGCCGCCCCTGCTAAACCATCAAAAAAATCGAATAAAAATCCTATGGAAAGCTTGGCTAGGAAATATGCCAAAACTACTCTAACAACCGTTACCTTGCCATCGAATAGACTCTCAATTTTTGTAATCATACATTTCTCAGATTTAGAGCTAGGTACCTCTTCAAGCAGTTTGTAACATATTGAGTATTTCTCTGCCCCGTTTCACTTTTTCCAAGATATCAGTTGCTGACTTGGTCCAGATGTAAGGCGCTGGCGGCTTGTTATGTTTGTCAATGAATGACATGACGGATTCTTCAGGTTCTTTAACGTCGCTGAATACACCCCGTCTTAACTGCTTTTCGGCTAAGTCACGAAAGAATCTTTCGACTCTGTTTATCACGATGCACTGGTCGGCGTAAAATGCACGCGGAACCGTTTGTAGCATCTCGACCAGCTTTTCACCGTTGGGTGTTTATGCGCTGTATAGTTATCACGGATAGTGTGAATATCTTCATTTTTCTGCGTGGCTTTATTGATCTTGCGTAAAACACCAGCCATTCCTGGTGCGATGCCGCTGGGCGCAACGGTAATCACCCCATTTTTAACTGATGCCGATTCAATGGGTCGATGCAACACTTTCTCATCGGCACGGATAGAGAGGTAAACAGTATTGAATCAAAGTACTCATCACTATTTCGAAGAAGACGAGAGGCAGATCTCCTGATAGCGAGTGGAATCGCGGATGTCGGCTAGAGCGAGTTTTTGTATGACTGTCAATCAATTATTTGTGGGTACGGGTGCTAAAATTCGCCGGCGACACGGGTCCAGCTACGGTGTTGCGTCCACCGGTTGAAATCGCCAGAACGCGAAATAGAAAAAAGCGTCAGGCGAAGCGTACGCACCGTACGAATTGGGGATCAAATCAAGTATGACGAGAACAGCGACCATCGTCAGCAATCCCAATCCGATTCGCCTAGCTTTGTATTTTATCTCCGACATGCGTCCTACGTTTAAGCTAACTCGACTTCAGCTTACGGCGCGATTGTTGCGTAAGCAAGATTCGTGGCGGAAGATGAAGTCAAGTCCTGGCAATTTTCTACCTGACATAACAAACAATTGCTTCAGTATCTTTTCATCCAGCGTGCCGCGGCCATAAATGAAGCTGTCATTGCGCGTACCGCCGAACGGGTCCTCGGTTCACCGTTCAGCCTGGACGTCAACGACGTCGGTGTGTCCCATGATCAGAATGGGCCGTTTTGAGCCGTTGCCTTTGAAACGTGCGACGAGATTGGTTCGCGCCGGGTCCAGCGCGAACATCTCGGATTCTATGCCCTAAGCAGCAAGCGCCGCCTGCATATAGTTTACTTGAATCTATCGAGTGCTTGTTTGTTGCAACATTCTGCTAGGCTGTGCTGATAAGAAAAGGGGGGGTGCCAGTAATGCTAATTCAGACAATACGAATCTCGCTCATCGTCGCGTGCACGTTTGCGCTCGGTGTAGGCCCGGTCGTGGCCGAAAGTGATGCGAAAGATAGTGGTGCCGTCGCTACGTTCGTCCCCGAACCGACCGTTTTTGTGACACAACACCGGGGGCGCTTTAACGGGCAGGCAATTGAGTACACCGCGACTGCAGGTGAAACTTACCTACG
>QIGJ01000003.1 GCA_003229995.1 Gammaproteobacteria bacterium
CGGCTATGAATGAATCACAAAACCATACCCCGGTAATCCTTCCAGACTGGGCCAAGCTGGTCACCGACATCCAACGCTGGGGCCAAGAGCTGGGTTTCCAAAAACTGGGGATCAGTGACACCCAATTGGACGAAGCCGAAACCCATCTGCTCAACTGGCTACAGGAAGGCAGACACGGGCGCATGGATTACATGCGCAAACATGGCACTAAACGCAGTCGCCCAGCCGAGCTGGAACCCGGCACTGCCAGCGTAATCAGTGCGCGCCTGGATTATCTGCCACCCAATAGCGCCGACCCCGAGGCCATCCTGGCCAACCCGGTAAAAGCCTACATTTCCCGTTATGCCCTGGGACGTGATTACCACAAAATATTGCGTAACCGCATGCAAAAACTGGCAACACGTATCGAACAGGTTATTGGCCCATTTGGTTACCGGGTGTTTACCGACAGTGCGCCAGTGATGGAAAAAGCACTGGCGGAAAAAGCCGGGCTGGGCTGGATCGGTAAACACAGCAACCTGCTGGCCGAGCAAACCGGCTCGTGGTTTTTTCTCGGCGAAATTTACACTGACCTACCGCTACCTGCATCATTACCTGCCGATACCAAGCCAACCAATCATTGCGGCACCTGCACGGCCTGCATTGATGCCTGCCCTACTCGCGCCATTGTCGCACCGTACCAAGTGGATGCACGCCTGTGCATCTCTTATCTCACCATTGAATTACGCGACAGCATTCCCGTGGAACTGCGACCATTAATCGGCAACCGTATTTATGGTTGTGATGACTGCCAACTGGTGTGTCCGTGGAACCGGTTCGCACAGAGCACACCGGAAACCGATTTTCTACCACGACACGCACTGGATGATATCAGTCTGCTGGAACTGTTTTCCTGGAGTGAAGAGGAATTTCTCAAACGCACTGAAGGCAGCCCCATTCGGCGCATTGGTTACGAATGCTGGCTGCGTAATATCGCTGTCGCACTGGGCAATGCTCCCACCAACGCAAAAATCCGTGATGCATTGATGGCAAACCAACAGCACCCTTCTGAGCTGGTACGTGAACATGTGTACTGGGCATTGGATAATTCAATCCGTTAAAACCTCAAGTCTGGTCGGCAAGCTACCGACAAAATGAGTATTACACAGACTCATCACCCTATAATATGAAAGCACTGATTGCAGAACCCAGCAAAACCTACCGTCAATTATTGGAAACGGTCTGTCATGCCGTTGATATTAAACCCACGTTTGCCACCCATTCTGATGAAGCATTACGCCATCTCTCTCTTCACTCTATGGATCTGGTGTTTACCTCGCTACAATTACAGGACGGTAACGGACTCGAATTTTGTAAAAAAATCCGTGAGTTAGAAAACACAAAACACATTCCCGTTATTTTATTGACGGCGGAAAACAACAAAAACATTGTAGAACCTGCCACCCAGGCAGGAATCACCGAAATTTTCCATAAATCTGATATTCCACGATTCCAGAATTATCTGAACGAATTCATTAATCGGGAAAGCACCCACAGCAATATGGATGCACGGGTTTTATATGCGGAGGATAGCCTCTCTGTCGCTAAACTCACCATTCACATACTCGAAACCATGGGACTGACCATCGACCATTTCACCCATGCCGAGCAGGCCTATGAAGCATTTCAGACAACGGATTATGATCTGCTACTGACCGATATTTTACTCGCCGGCAGCATGAGTGGTGTCGGCCTAGTCCGGGAAATACGGAGTATCGAGAAAGGTAAAAGTCATATTCCTATTCTGGCAATGTCGGCACAGAATGACAGCGCACGAAAAATTGAATTACTGAATTGCGGAGCCAATGACTATGTTGCCAAACCTATTTTTAAAGAAGAATTAATGGCTCGTGTGCATAACCTGATCACCAATAAAAAACTACTGGATAAACTCAAGGCACAGCAACATCTGTTACAAGAACTGGCCATGACCGACCAGCTCACCGAACTTTATAACCGACACTTTTTGATGGAACTTGCACCAAAACACATCAGTGAATCCTTTCGGCATAAACATCCACTTAGCCTGATCGTCATAGATCTGGATAACTTTAAAACAGTCAATGACACTCACGGCCATAGCGTAGGCGATATCGTACTGATGCAAACAGCGCAACTACTCAAATCCGCCTGCCGCAACGAAGACATTGCGGCCCGTTTTGGCGGTGAAGAGTTTGTGCTAATATTAAGGCACTGCAATGCTGAAAATGCACGCAAAAAAGCCGAATTGCTACGCATGAAAATTTCTGACCTGAACCCAGAAGGTATTGCAATTTCGGCAAGTTTTGGCATCGCCGAACTGCCATTGAACAACACCTGTAAATTTGATGCCCTGTTTTCCGCCGCAGACCATGCCGTTTATGAAGCCAAGGCCCGTGGCCGGAATTGTGTTGTCATCGGCAAAGTATTACCGCCGGATTCGTAACTGCTTCAACAAAGCCACCGTAGGGTGGGCACGTTTTTTGTGCCCACGCATACTGCAATCTGACCTATTTTTCCACATCCGTTTCCACCACAGTAACGGAAACTCGTTTTGCTACCCAACCATCCCCCCACAAATGCAATACCAAACCGAATATGATCAAACTGCTGCCCAACAATACTTCCATTGAAACGGTTTCTCCGTTCAGGCTGGTCCCTAAAATCAACGCCAACACCGGTGTCAATAACGTGATTAATGAAACACGGTTAGCTTCCATTTTTTTCAGCAAATAAAAATACAACGTAAAACCCAGCGCTGAACCAAACACTCCCAAGTACAACATTGACAACCCCGCATGTGTGTTCATTTCCGTAGGCACATGTCCATCAAAGATCAACCAAGTCAGCAAAAACAACGGCGTCACTACAAACAATCCACCACTGGTGACCGTCAGACCCGACAATCCACCACCAATGCGTTTGACCCACACACCACTGATACTGTGCAACAACACTGAAAATAAAACCGCCAACACACCCAACCAGGCATCTTCGCGCAACATAATGTCATCAGTAAAAATACTCAACAATCCCATGAAAGCCAAAACCATGCCCATCACCTTACCCGGCGTGAAGCTTTTTTCTCCCAACAACATGGCAGCAGCCACAGCGGTCAACAACGGATTAAGTCCGTATAACACCGCAATCAAACCCGACGGAATAAACTGCGCCCCCCAATAAACGCTGAGCATTGCACCATAAATAGCAATGCCTGCTGCGAAATAGGTATTGCGTGCTTCACGATGCCATGGCAGGCCGGGTTTCAGAATTTGCAGCAACACAGCGCACACCAATGCACCCAGCACCATGCGCCCGGAAATACCAAACAGATAGCCCCAGCCTTCACTGCTCCACTGAATAGCCAACGGGGTCGTTGACCAGATCAGCACCACACCCAAAAATGCCGCCGGTACAGACATGATGCATTCCTCTATTTTTATTGCGCACCCGATTAAAAACCCAAAAAACCAAAAAGGCCGCAGTCTTTCGATCTGCGGCCTCTTGAATTCGATGTTAAGTTTACCAACTGACTACATTGAATTCTCCGCCTTCCGCAGACAAGCAACCTTGACTACCGGTAGGGGTAGCCAAAACATGGCGCGTCGCATCGCGTTATGGGAAAAATGTTTAGTCATTTAAAGAGTCAACCAATTTTTACACCTTCAGGAACCCCTGATCGAATCCCAATGTCAATAAACAACCCCGCAGCAAGCTACAAGGAATTGACCCCATAGAGATTAAATATATACCCATGGCGATGCTACACTACCTTTTTATTCACAAAGAAAACAACGCACCATATGCCCTTCATTTAAAAATCGGGAACTTGGATAATGTTGTTTGCATTCAGGCATGGAC
>QIGJ01000210.1 GCA_003229995.1 Gammaproteobacteria bacterium
TAAGAATGTCTTCATATAAGTCCACTTTGGCCTGCATTTGCGACCAGAAAGCACCCTCATCCACGCCCAGCAGGCCTACGGCCACAAAATAGCCACCAATGACACCCAGCGCACTGAAAATCGCCGCCAGTAACGGCATGGCCAAAATACCGGCCATGAACCGTGGAGCCACCACTCGGTGCAATGGGTCTACGGCCATCATTTCCATGGCCGACAATTGCTCGGTGGCTTTCATCAGTCCGATTTCAGCGGTGAGCGCCGAGCCTGCACGTCCGGCAAACAACAAACCACCCACGACCGGCCCCAGCTCACGCACCAGCGCTAATGCTACCATGACACCCAGCGATTCCGTCGCACCAAAATCCACCAGCGTGTTGTAACCCTGCAAGGCCAGTACCATGCCCACAAACAGACCGGACACGGCGATAATCAGCAGTGACAATACCCCCACCGAAAACAATTGGTTGATGACCAGACCAAAACGCGGCAGCAAGGCCGGAAATCCGCCCAGTACATGCCACAGAAACAAGTGACCACGACCCAGCCGTTCGGCCACACTCAATACCGTTGCACCCAGCTTTTGCAATTGATCCAGCATCACCTGTCCCCGCCAAGCAGGTCGTCGGCATAATCGGTTGCCGGAAAATGAAAGGGTACCGGACCATCTCTTTTACCCTGAATAAACTGTTGTACCCAGGGCGACTGCGATTGACGCAGGTCGTCGGGACTGCCGTGTTCCACCACCTTGCCCGCAGAAATCACGTACACATAATCAGCAATGGACAGACTTTCCTGCACATCGTGAGAGACCATCACCGAGGTCAATCCCAGCGCATCGGTCAATGTGCGCAACAGCGACACCAGCACACCCATAGAAATAGGATCCTGGCCGGTAAAGGGTTCGTCGTACATGATCATCATCGGATCCAAAGCAATAGCGCGTGCTAATGCCACACGTCGCGCCATGCCACCGGAAAGCTCACTGGGCATCAAATCTCGCGCACCGCGTAGCCCTACGGCGTGCAGTTTCATCAGCACCAGATCACGAATCATGGTTTCGTTAAGCTGCGTGTGCTCGCGCAAAGGAAAGGCGACATTATCAAACACGTTGAGATCCGTCAGCAGGGCACCGTTCTGAAACAACATGCCCATGCGCTTGCGCAATTCATAAAGCGGCCGATAACCCAATTCAGGCACCGATTGACCATCGACATGCACTGTACCGGCATCCGGCCGCAACTGACCACCGATCAAACGCAGCAAAGTGGTTTTACCGGTGCCGCTGGGGCCCATGATGGCCGTGAGTTTGCCGCGCGCGATGTTAATGTCAATACCATCAAAAATGGTGCGTTCACCACGGCGGTACACCAGATCACGAATCTGCACCAGAGGTTCATTAACAGGTTTACTGGCAGACTCGTGATTCTTTGTCTTTGTATCAGGATGGGTCATCAGGGATTGTAAGCAGTTATTTTCCGGGATTGATTATGCGAGAGCATTGCACGGAATATCTCCGTCCGCACGCAAAACGCTCTTTTATTGTTCGTCCCTGCTCTGACGTTACCGCCATGCAATTGGTTCAAACGATGATTCCGCTTAACTCAGGTTAAATATCTGGAATCACCAGCATGTCGCCAATCATCATCGCCGCCCGTAGTGCATCAGGCTCTGGCGACTCGTGCTCCACCATCAGCAACACCTTGCGTCTGTCGCTGCTCTCGTTATCACAACGCAGACAAGCCTCAATTGTCTCACGCCATTCTCTGGGGGTGTAGTGATTATGACTCATTACGCGGACCACTACAAAACCGCCACCACGCCAACCCGGTTTGCTCTCATGGCTATTCCAGCACAATTCAACCTCGTGTTGTGCCAATAAATCTCTGCCATTGCGACTAATTGCCACGCCATCCGGCAGCAACACACACACCGGTGCCAATGCCGTAGCAGCATCCAGACTGTGGGCAATCATCGCCAAGTCTTCATCAACAGTGAGCGGGCGTAACAGGATACCTTTCAAATATGCCCCCAGCGGTTTGGCGGCTTCTGCGAACTGTGCCCAGTCAATAAACAAATCGGTGATTTCCAGATAAAATTCAAAACCCTCAACGACGTCCTCCATCCAACGTTCGATTTCCAGCGGGTCCACGTTGGTAAACTTTGCTGCTGGCACCATCACCGCACGAAACTCATTGCTGTAATAAGCGAGCTGCCAATCTTCTGGCAAATCATCAGGATAAAAACTATCGTTCCAGGCGGGATACGACCAGCCACGCGCGGCAACGATGATGTCGGTGTGTGATTTTGTCATGTGGGGGATATTATCCTGTCATCGGGCTGCTGACGAGCGATAACAGCCCTCTCAAACCTTGAACTGCTTGACAATCCCCGACAAATGCCCCGCCAGTTCATTGAGTTCATTACTGGCCGATGCGGTTTGCTGCGCGCCAGCAGCGGTCTGCACGGTGATATCACTGATGTTAATCACCGATTGGTTGATATTTTCCGCTACCGCATTCTGCTCTTCAGCAGCGGTGGCGATTTGCACGTTCATCTGATTGATCACCGTGACAGCCTCGGAAATCGCCTGTAAAGAAGCACCTGCCTGCACTGCCTGTTCCACAGTGGCATCCGCGTCTTTTTTGCTTTTATTCATCACTTTCACGGCTTCCTGCGAACCTGTCTGCAGGCGTTCGATCATAGTCTGGATTTCCGAGGTGGATTCCTGGGTACGGGAAGCCAGGGTACGCACTTCATCGGCCACTACCGCAAACCCCCGCCCCTGTTCACCCGCACGCGCCGCTTCAATGGCGGCGTTCAGCGCCAGCAGATTGGTCTGTTCGGCAATGCCGCGAATCACGTCCAGCACGCCACCAATGGCTTCGCTGTCAGCTTCCAGACGATTGATCACTTCACCGGCACGTTCCACTTCACCAGCCAGACTGTCAATGGCATCGATGGTTTTACCCACCACGATACGCCCTTCACTGGAGGCGTTTTCGGCATTTTGCGCTGCCTCGGCCGCTTCTGTGGTATTGCGTGCCACTTCCTGACCAGTGGCAGCCAGTTCGTTCACGGCTGCCACCACATCGTCTGTCTGATGCTGTTGGCGATCAGCGCCCTGGCTGGTTTCTTCGGTAATGACCGTCAGACGATCCACCGAGCAGGTCAAGCGTTCCGTGTGACCCATAATCTCCCGGATAATGTTATGCACCATGCTGGCAAACTGATTGAAACCATTGGCCAGTTTACCGATTTCATCTTTGCTGGAATCATCCAGTCGTCGGGTCAGATCACCCTCACCATCCACAATATCAGTCATGACATCCAGGGCTGCCTGCAAGGGGGTAAGAATCATCTTTAAGATGCCCCAGGCAATAACCACTCCCAGCACCAATCCAAAAACCAACATTGAACTGAGCAATACCTCGGTGGCATTCATCTGCTCAACCAATCCACTGAGCACCTCTGATTGAATTTCACCAGCCATGTTCGCTAAGTCGCTTTGCACGGTAGACAGACTCATCAGGGCGCTCAGCGAAATCACCACAATAATCAGCTGCATCAAACCGAAGCCGACTGAAACTTTTACTTTGATCGATAAATTTTTAAAAAAATGCACATTTTTCCCCAGAGATTATGGCCA
>QIGJ01000069.1 GCA_003229995.1 Gammaproteobacteria bacterium
ACCATTTACTGATAAAACCCGCAGTACCCGGCACACCCACCAAACTCATGCCAGCGATAATGATCGCAGCAAACGTCCAGGGCATGAGCCGTCCCAGACCATGGATATTATCCATTCGGCAGACTCCGATACGATAAATAATCGCCCCCACGGCCATAAACAGGGCCCCTTTCATCAAGGCGTGGTTAAACAAATGCAACAGTGCCGCTGTCACGCCCGTCGCCGAAGCAAAGCCGATACCAAGCGCAATGTAACCAACCTGGGCAACACTGGAGTATGCGAGCAGACGTTTAATGTCTATCTGGTAAACAGCATAGACAGAAGCGATAATAATGCCTGCGAGAGCCAGAATAATAAACAGATCGAGTGCAGGGGTCGCTAAAGAAAAATCTCCCGGAAAAACAGTAAACATAATTCGTAATATTAAATAAACGGCGACCTTAGTGGCTGTGGCAGCAAGAAAAATAGTGACGACTGTCGGCGCGTAGGTATACGCATTGGGCAACCACATGTGCAATGGAAATAACGCTAATTTTAACGCTATTCCAATCACCATAAAGGCAAAACCAGTATGCACCGTTTTATTTTCGAATACGGCGGGTAGACGCTCGGTAAGATCGGCCATATTCAACGTGCCGGTCTGTGAATAAATCAGCCCTACGCCAATCAAAAAGAAGGTGGCACCAATGGTTCCCATAATAAGATATTGGTAGGCTGCTGTTAATGCCTGGCGATTTCGCCCGAGACTAATCAAAGCATAAGACGACAGTGAAGAAATTTCTAAAAAAACAAAAACATTAAAAATATCGCCCGTTTGTGTAATGCCTAGTAGCCCGCATAAACAGAGCAGGAATGAGGCGTAAAAAAGAGGTATCTGGTCCCGGGGGATCTCTTTTTCAACACTTAATAGTGCGTAGGGTAAGGTGACCGCCGCAATCCCTGCGACCACCAGCGCAACAAACGCGTTAACTGCATCGATGCGATATTCAATTCCCCATGGTGGTGCCCAGCCACCCAGTTCATAACTAATCAGACCATCATGAACCACACTCCACAATTGTATTCCCGCAAGAGCAGCACAGA
Organism: Gammaproteobacteria bacterium; assembly: GCA_003229995.1. Taxonomy (GTDB): domain Bacteria; phylum Pseudomonadota; class Gammaproteobacteria; order SZUA-152; family SZUA-152; genus SZUA-152. The sequence continues at coordinate 1,084 of QIGJ01000069.1, forward strand.
TCGCAGTCACCAGCAGTGTCACTGCCCATGGAGAACGGCCACGTGGTAATACCGCAACAATGGGTGCCGCTAATAATGGAATAACCACCAAAAGTAAACTTAAATGGCCTTGAATAGCACTCACAACGAATGATCCTGTCGATGTATTTCATCTTCTTCAATCGTACCGTAAGCTTCTTTGATGCGTACAACAAGGGCGAGACCAAGCGCCGTTGTCGCCACCCCTACAACAATCGCTGTTAGGATTAAGACATGAGGCAGTGGGTTAGAATAGACCTCAAAACCTTCTTTAAGAATCGGCACCGTTCCCTTCTCTATTGTGCTTATACTGATGTAGAGAAGAAACACAGATCCCTGAAAAACATTTAAACCCACAATTTTTTTTACCAAATTGCCGCGACTAATTACGGTGTAAAAACCCACCATCATTAGGAATATAACAACCCAATAATTGTAGTGGCCAAGAATAAACTCCATCACGATCGGCTTCGTCCCGCAAATGAAAAAAAGAAAATTAACATCACCGCTGCAACAGTAACCCCCACTCCTAGCTCTATCAGTAAAATACCGAGATGTTGCCCGCTGACCTGCGTACTGCCCAGCACACCGTATTCAAGGTAGTTGCCGCCCAGCATCATCGTCACCACACCCACTCCGGCATACAACACCAGGCCCAGCGCGGCAAGCAAGTGCAGCAGCCATCGGGGGATGATCTTTTCAGCCGCATCCAAACCAAACACCAGCGCATAAAGTATCAGAGCCGCACTAAAAATCACTCCTGCCTGAAAGCCTCCACCAGGACCAAAATCCCCATGAAACTGCACATAGAAAGCAAACAAAATAATTATAGGGATAAGTAATTTGGCAACGACCCGCAGGATAAGGTTATGAGTCATTACTGTCCTCCTTATCTACTGTCGAATTATTTTTCTTGCGCCGGCTGCCCAGCAAGAGCAGTACCGCAACTCCCGCAGTAAAAACAACCGCAACCTCACCCAGCGTATCAAAGCCCCGGTAACTTGCTAACACGGCGGTTACCATATTCGGCACCCCGGTGTCGGCCATCGACTGCTCAATATAATAAGGGGCGACATGCGTGTGAGGTGGCGCAAGGGGATCACCAAAATTTGAGATATCAGTGGTACCGTAAACCAGTGCCGCTCCGGTAACCGTCACAACAACCAACGGTAGCCACGGCCTGCGGCCTAAAGGCTTTTTTTCTTGATGAGCTTTGATCAAGGCAAGCGTAGCCAACATTAACATCGTCGAAATACCGGCACCGACGGCCGCCTCAGTAAAGGCCACATCGGCCGCATCCATCACGACAAATAACCCTGCGGTCAAAAGACTGAAGATACCAAACAGCATAATGATTGCGAAAAGGTCGGTCATGCGCACCATCGCCACTGCGGTGATCGCTAAAAAGGTCAACAAGGTGACATTGATAAGAAGGTCTATCACTCGCTCACCTCTTCATTCTTTACTATCAAGTTTAGGCTTCAAGCCGCCGTGCATTGCGGCACTAGCCAACGCATGTGACGAAGTTGGGCTGGTAAAAAAAAGAAAAACAAAGATCAAAATAAGCTTGAATGCATCCAGACTCAAGCCTGCCTGCAAGCCAAGACCCAGTAAAATTAACATTGCGCACAAGGTATCCGTGGTGCCAGCCGCATGTAAGCGAGTATAAAAATCGGGAAAACGATGTATACCAATGCCGCCAATAACACCTAACAGACCACCACTGCACAAGCAGACCCAGCTCAAAATATCAATCATTCTGAATTCGTCTTATCTGTTTTGGTACACACTTCAGAACCCGAATGAAATTCACCCTGCTCAACCAGTCTCAACACAGCAATCACACCAATAAAGTTGATTAGCGCATACACCAGTGCAATATCCAACAAATCGGCACGACCAGAAAAAAAGGCAAATACCGCGATCAGTAAAACGGTTTTGGTACCAAACATGTTCACAGCCGCAATTCGATCATAGACCGTAGGCCCCATCAGAGCGCGCGCCAATGCCAGTGCCATAGTAATAAGAATTGCGATGGTGACAGCGATGTACATTATTTTTCAGCTATTTGATCGGGGATGGCGCGCGACATGTCGCCACCTAATAAATCATCCACACCTTCTTTGGTTAAGGCATGCACGGTCACAAAATCTTTGCCAAGTTCAATACTTACCGTACCCGGCGTCAGGGTAATGGAATTTGCGTAGATAACTCGCCCGAGATCTGTTTTTTGTGGCACTGGGATATTAACAAGTTGAGGACTGATCTCTTTGCCCCCCAGTTTCAATATTCTCTTTATCACATCAATATTGGCCTTAATTATTTCACGCATAATATAAATGATAAAAGTGGGAAACCTTGAGTACAGATGCACAGGGTGGCTTTCGTGGTCGACCACATTCATGCGCTTCACCAGCCACAGGGTTAAACCGACAGAGGCCACACCCAGACCCAAAAGCAAAAATGAAAAATGACCGGACAACAGCACCCAAAGGGCAAAAAGCAAAACCCCAAAACTGATGATTTTCATCTGATACATTC
>QIGJ01000058.1 GCA_003229995.1 Gammaproteobacteria bacterium
CACCCCAGGCATTACCGGCTTCGGCAGCCTGACGCAGACAATCCAGCGTTTGTGCATCACCTTTTTCCAGCCATGCCAGTACAGCACCGCAGGTACCCGAGCGCAGGGTCTGTTCCAGAACATCAAAACCGTTAGCGGTATCGGAATGCACCAGCAATACACGGGCCGGGTCAATACCTGCTTTTTTTAACTCATCAATACTGGGTAAACAGGGTGGTGCTACCAGCACCAGCCAGCGTTGTTGGCAAAAACTGGCCAGGGCAGGCAGCATTTGTTTCAGGTTTCGCTGTAAATTATGCGATTGCGCTTCCGCACGATATTGTTCACCCAGTGAAATACTGCTCAATGCTCCAGTCGGCAGGATTTCCTCTGCTTCAATGACGGGTTTATCCGCTGTCTGGCTTTTGCTGGTATTGATTACAGGTGCGTGATTGATTCTCTGCTCGTACCGCGCCTGACTTTTCCCTTTACCTTTTTTGCCAAGCCTCAGATACCCTGCGAGCGAACGGATACTCAAGTGCCAGATCGCCTGCGCGTAAAGACCAAAAGAACCACTGATCAAATTGTGGCCGACTGCTTTTAACCCAAAGTATTCCGTTGTCCGTTTCATTATTTCACCTCGCCTCGAATCACACCGACGGCCAGACCTTCGATGGTCAGATTTTCATCACGCAAATCCACTTCAATGGGTTTGAAGCTGGGGTTTTCAGGCATCAGACGTACTTTGTTACCTCGGCGACGAAAACGCTTGACGGTCACTTCATCTCCCAGGCGTGCTACTACAATCTGGCCACTGCGCACGTCTTGTGTGCGATGTACTGCCAGCAGGTCACCGTTAAGGATGCCCACATCACGCATGCTCATGCCTTTTACCCGCAGTAGATAGTCTGCTGCCGGGTAAAAAATGGCGGCATCCATTTGATAATGCTCTTCGATATTCTCTTCCGCCAGAATAGGGTTGCCCGCAGCTACCTGCCCGATAACCGGTAAACCCTGTTCCTTGCTGTCCACAATGCGAATCCCACGCGAGGAACCGGCATACATTTCGATCGCTCCCTTGTTCAACAGCGCTTTGAGATGATCCTCCGCCGCATTGGCGGAACGAAAGCCCATGGCATCGGCTATTTCCACCCGGGTAGGCGGCATATTGTATTCTTCGATGAAGTCGCAAATCATATCCAGCACCTGTTGCTGCCGATTGGTTAACCCTTTCATAGTAGTACCCTCCTGATCATATTAATGCTCTCTTGAAATATTCCCGTGATTTGCTGTCAATTCATACAGCAATTAATTAATTTTCTGTCATTATATACAGTAATTTTTATTCTGCAAGCCCTACTGCACACAAAATAATGAGTCATCAAAACTATGGCTGCATCCAAACCAGCACGCTTATGCGGTCTCCCATCCGTAAAACCCTGCAACAGCAACAAAAAACCCTGATATTATCCAGTTCGGGCAATCAACCGTTCCCAGAACCGCCAACGAGTACTGAATTCCCACAAATACCAAAAATGACATGACAGCCTTGCACCACATCCGTTAGCATGCAAAGTATCAAAACCCATAGAATCAATGAGAGGTGCGACATGCTCAGCGAAATATCACTCATGGCCTGGATGAGCGGAGCCATTGTATTTGCCATCGGCGGCGGTGTGGGATTTTATATCGCCCGACAAATAAAGGATAAACACACACTAGAACTGGAAAAACAACTGGAAACGACACAAAACCAGCTAAGTGGATATCAGGGAGAGGTCAACCGTCATTTCCTCAAAACCTCCCTGTTGTTCAACAAACTCACTGATGACTACCATGAGGTGTATGAACACCTTGCCACTGGCGCACAAAAACTCTGCAACGGTAAACCCCTCGCCACCACACTGGATCTGCCAGCGACAAAAATTCTCGCCGCCGCACTCGCCACAGGTGCCAGCGCCACAATCACCCGTGGAGAAAAACCAGAAATCGATACCGTTACCTCAACACCCGCAGATACCGCGCATGATGACACTATGCAGCCTGCTGCGGAGGCCATTGTCACCGCCGAAGCAACGACCGAAACAACCTCCACTGAACACACTGATTTGCCGAAGGATTTTGTGGAAGAACCTGCGGAGAAAGTGCAGACGCACACAGAATCTTCCATCGTTGAGCCCTCAGTCACAGAAGAAAAGGCACCCGCCACTGCGAAAGCTGCTGACGACACCCCAACCATCACCGAAGAAGAATTGAAAACGCTGGAAGCCAACGAGCAGAAAAAAGGAGAGGAGGAGGACGATATTCACCTTGGTGCCGAATCCACTCCCAGCGTGAAACCGGAGCATCACAAAACCCACCCGTCAATTCACTGACTGAGGTTTTTCGTTCAACACTAAAATGTGAATTATATGCCTTTACCCTTTTTGTTGCATATGCATCATTCTGCTCTATAATGTGGATATGCAACAAATAAGGAGGCTGGCTTATGGCCCTTTTACACGCTCAACCTATTGATAATAATGCAGTTCTTTCTGAGGCATTGTTAAATACCGGCAAGGCATTAGGCATGACGCAGACCCAGGTAGGCAATGTGATTGGTAAAGATCGCACAACGCTGGGTCGGGGCCTTTCATCCACCAGCAAAGCGGGAGAACTGGCCCTGCTGTTTATCCGTTGTTATCGCAGCCTTTACGTTCTGATTGGTGGAAAACCTGACGATATAAGGCACTGGATGCATACCGAAAATCGTCATACCGGCGGCACCCCAGCCGAGCAGATTCAGACGGTACAGGGGCTTAACCATGTTCTTGAATACCTGGATGCCATGCGCGGAAAAATTTGATGGGAATATGGGCAACGGTCAAGGACAAAATCACCTCAGAATCTCTCAATAATCATTTACTGAGAATTGTTGAAAGCCAGGAACAGATTGCCACCAACAGCCTTGTTGATAACCTCGAAAAACAGGCAGCGCTGGAAGAAATGCTGGATAGCTCAAAACCACCCGCTCCATCAGTCAATGGTGCATTACATTACCTGTTATCAACTCCCTTTCGTTACCCTCCTCTCCCCTATGGCTCCCGATTTGGCGCAAAATATGAACCAAGCCTGTTGTACGGTTCCCTGACGGAGGAAACGGCGTTTGCAGAAACCGGGTATTACCGCTTTCTGTTCTGGTCGGGAATGAGTACACCACCACCGTCTGAAAAACTCATTACCCAGCACACCATTTTTTCTGTCCAATACGCAACGAGTGTTGGTCTTAAACTTCAGAATTTTCCCTTTAGTGACTATCGGGATCAATTATTAAACCCTGTCAGCTACGAAGACACACAGAATCTGGGTCGTGCGATGCGTAAACATGGTATTGCTGCTTTTGAATATTTATCGGCACGAGACTGTAATCACGGCATTAACGCCGCACTTTTCAATGCAGATGCATTGGCCGCCACAACCCCAAAAAATCAACGTCAGTGGATTTGTGAAACCACACACGACACTGTGCGGTTTTATTCAGTCGCGGATAAAACAGGATATCGTTATTCCCTCGACACTTATCTTGCCGAAGGGGTATTTCCTGATCCCGCAGTGTAGTAATCCACTGAAAATCTCTCTAATGTGAATCAAAGGCTAAATTACCCTGTTTTCATGCAATTGAATGCTTTTAGCGCTTAATTCAGGCTCTATTCCTGAGGTTCTTTTAAATCCAGACGTTGATAATCACCATTGACTTGCAACGTAATGACAACGGGAAATGCGATGTTGTTTTTCCAATACCAGCCGTGTGTGCCTGCAAATGGCGTGACTAAAGAACCACTGATCTGACTCTCTGTACCCTTTTTGAAAGTTTTGAAATAATCGGTTGTATCACCTGCGGGCTCACCGTGAAAATCAAAAAA
>QIGJ01000185.1 GCA_003229995.1 Gammaproteobacteria bacterium
GGATAGGTGTAACAATGTGGAAATTGCGGTTGTGTAACAGCACACTCGATACAAAAATTATCGCATTTTTACGCCACTGAAGCTTATGGTGGATATCCTAACCGTTGTGCTGCAACAGCTTATGTATGGCAGTTGCAGCATAACGGCCTCTTAACCCGCCCCTACCGCACGTCTCGCAATTTCAATCAACTCGGCATTGCGTCGTTTAAGTGCTTCATCACCTTTGGCCAAAGTATTGGATTTTTGCGCCAGACTTTCCGCCATGGCATAACGCCCTTGTTGCAAACGAACTTTCGCCAGCCGGTGCCAGAGTTGTGCATTGCGTGGCTCGATACGCAACGCCCGCTCCAGCAAAGCAGCAGCTCGCTCCCACTGAGCCTGACTTTCTTGGGTTTCAACTTTGGCTAAAAGCGTGGACACAGCACGACCGGCATTCTGAGTGGCACCCATCTCTTCAGAAGCAGCATCCGGGCCGGTAACCGTTTGCCCCCCTGCACAACCCGTCAGCACAAATGCGGCCAGCAATAACGCCAGCAACACTCGCAGAGCATATACGTTGTCTTTGTTTTCGGTATCAATCATTGTTATCACTCATTTTGATTTTGCACATCAAATTCACACGCACTTTGCTCAGCAGGTTGTGTACCGATAATAAACGGCAACTGCACAGCATAAGGGCAATCATCATCACTGGATAAACCGTTACGCCGGTCAATCCAAACCATTTCTATGTCTGCGGGCAGGTCATCGGCGGGCAAGCTGCGTGTACCCAGTCGAGAAAGAATATTCCCCCATACACGCAATGCCCCCTGGGAACCGGTCAGTCCGGCGGGCCGATTGTCATCCAGTCCCAGCCATACTGTGGCAACATGGGATTCACTGAAACCGGCAAACCAGCTATCGCGCAACTCGTCACTGGTGCCGGTCTTACCCGCCACCACCATGCCCTCCGGCAAATAATATTGTAAATTTTTTCCGGTACCTTCGCGTGTTACCGCACGCAAAGCACTGTTCAACAGATACACTGGTTTAGTATCAAAGGCGCGTGTCACCGACAAAGGATAACGCTGCAAAGGCTGACCATCAGCCGTCAACACCGCACGAATAGCACGCAGTGGTGTACGAAAGCCACCGGCTGCCAGGGTATGATATATCTGCGTCACATCCAGTGGAGAAAAATTTGCCGCTCCCAGTAACAATGCTGGATATTCTGTGAGTGGGCGCTCCGCACCCAGCCCACGTAAAGTTTCTATCACTGTTGGCACACCCAGCGCCATGCCCAGCCGCGCGGTGGCAATATTATAGGAATGCACCAGGGCATTATTCAGCAATACCTGATGATCTTTATCCGCATAACTTATACCATGATTTTGATGATCAAAATTTTTCGGCTGCCAATGTTCATCACCTCCCATGTCCACATCCAGCGGGCCATCATCCAGCAAGCTGGCTAGAGTGTACTGTTCCGGTTCCATCAATGCCGTAAGATACACAGCAGGTTTGATTAACGAGCCGATGGGGCGTACCGCATCCAGTGCGCGATTAAAACCGGCAAAACGTGGATCACGCCCACCCACTACGGCCTGTACCTCGCCATCGTTGATATTTGCCACTACCGCTGCTCCCTGAATGTCGGCATCAACACCTTCCCGCTGCAAATGGTCTAACTGCAAGCTGACAGCTTGCTCTGTAGCCCGCTGTACAATGGGATCGAGGGTGGTAAAAATACGCAGACCTTCGGAATTGAGATCAGTATCGCTGTAATCACGCTGCAACTGTCGACGCACTAGGTCAATAAACGCTGGAACTCGTGATACTCGCGTGGAATTTTGTGGCAGTACGGTGGATACACTTGCACTGGCGCGCTGTGCAACATCCGGATCAAGCCTGCCCTGCTCTGCCAATAAATGTAAAACCAGATTGCGCCGTTCAAGGGCGCGGACACTGCGCCGACGAGGATCATAATACGATGGTCCCTTCACCAGTGCCACCAGTAAGGCAACCTGTTCTGGTGCCAGCGTTTTCAGTGGCCGATCAAAATAAAACTGGCTGGCCAGACCAAAGCCGTGAATCGCACGACGCCCGTCCTGACCCAGATAAATTTCATTGATATAGGCTTCAAGAATTTCATTTTTATCGTAATGAAATTCCAGCAACAAAGCCATAATGGCCTCATTGAATTTTCGCCAAAGCGTGCGCTCGTTAGTCAGGAAAAAATTCTTCACCAGTTGCTGAGTCAGTGTACTGCCCCCCTGCACGGTTTTCCCTGCACGCAAATTAACCCACAAAGCACGTAATATTGATTGCGGCGAAACACCGTGATGGCTGAAAAATTCACGATCCTCCACCGCCAGCAAGGCATCAATCAACAGCGGTGGTACATCATCCAGCTGCACTAGGATACGGTCTTCCTGATGGGAAGGATAAATATTACCGATGAGTGGAGGATCAAGGCGCAGCAGATCCACGGAATCCCCCGTGTTCGCCTGCCAGATACCCAGTAACCTGTCCGCTGAAAACTCCAGACGTAAAGACTGACTTTTTTCGCCACCATCCCAAAACTGAAAGGCCCGTGTCGTCAGTACAAATGCATTGCCCAGACGAACATAACTACCCGGTGCCTGTGGCCGGGACAGCTCACGATAACCCAGTATTTTCAACTCATCCGCAAACTGCCCGGCCGTTAATAGCTGATCGGGATATAATTCCAGTGCGCGCGCATACACATGGGCAGGCAACGCCCAGCGCTTGCCTTCAAACTGGGTTTGCACCTGTGCATCAAGATAAAGCACATAAATAAAGAACGGGACCACACCCGCCACCAGCAGAGACAATAGAACCGGCCATCGGAGCAGCCTGTCACGCACAAACGCACGATTCCGCCGCTTTCTTCTGGTACGTTGTTGTTTCTTCCGTTTCGGGTGTTTTTTGCGTAAACCAAACATGTGAATGCATTGTACCCCACATTGCTCAGCGCAATCTCGTATAAAACAAGTCCCGTGCTACCTCGTTATCCCTCCGTCATTCCGGCGTATACCGGAATCCAGAGGTGTAAACCCTCAGATAAACGTCCAGTACACTGGGAGCTTAGGAACGTGCACGAAATAACTTCTCGGTTTTGCTATGCTATTGGCATAAGCGGTCAATCAACCAGGAGCACGCACCGTGTCGGTCATTGCAGCAGTTGACAAGCCCCAACGCCTGATCACCGCATTACAACGGGCGGAAGCTTATTCTCATACTGTCGAAACAATCATCCTGTTTGAAACCCACATCTCTTGGGTACTGTTGACTGGCGACTATGTCTATAAGATTAAAAAACCCGTGAATTTTGGTTTTCTTGATTTTTCCACACTGGAAAAACGCCGCTTTTATTGTGAAGAAGAACTGCGTATTAACCGACGCCTTGCGCCACAACTCTACCTGGCCGTTGTCCCTATTTGCGGAACACTCGATACACCGCATGTTGATAGTACAGGAAGTGCGTTTGAATATGCCGTGAAAATGCGCCAGTTTGATCCACAAAAAACCTTTGACGAATTACTGACTCGCGATGCACTCACCTCACCCGTTATCGACGAAACTGCGGCTGTGCTCGCCAGATTCCATGAACAAATTGCCATTGCTGATGCCATCAAACAACCCGTGCAAGAAAATTTTGAGCAGCTGGAACAGATTCTGGCCAATACGCAGAACATAGATAACATTCACAAAACCTGTAAGGCATTGCAGCAATGGTCACAAACACAACTTGAAAAATTACAGTTAACATTCCAGCATCGTCAACAGACAGGTTTTATCCGTGAATTTATCCGTGAATGCCATGGTGACCTGCACTTACGTAATATCGTACTGTGGAACAATCAGGTTGTCCCTTTCGACGGCATTGAGTTTAATGCCAACCTGCGCTGGATTGATGTTATGAGTGAGCTGGCATTTTTACTCATGGACCTGGATGACCACCATCAAAAAAAACTATCCCGGCAATTACTCAATCGTTATCTTTCCCTCACCAGTGATTATAATGGCTTGGCCACATTACGCTTTTATCAGGTTTATCGTGCCATGGTACGCGCTAAAGTTGCCGGCCTGCGACTTGCACAAATATCCGACACGCCCG
>QIGJ01000026.1 GCA_003229995.1 Gammaproteobacteria bacterium
ACTTTTCGCTATCTCTGTGTTTTCAGGATTTATATGTATTTTTCCTGGGGCTTGTCCCAATTGATATCATCGAGTCTTTGGACTATTTCTATAATGTGTATAAATAAACAGGCTTCCAGATTTTTTTGAGTTCAATTGTAATAGAGGGAGACTGATTAAGCTATACTCATGGCGTTTGAGATTTAGGTGTTAACTTGGCCAGATGAGCTTGTCCATAAATGTTTTTCTAATCAATGACACCTAAAACGCTAGCGCCATGGGTATATCAGTTAAAATCAAGGAGAAGATAAATGATAAAAAGTGCAACAATGACCGCTTTTTTTGCTGTCACCAGTGTTTTTGTATCTATGGCTGTTATCGCAGGCAGTGGCCATGATGATGCCCACTGGAGTTACACAGGCTCTAATGGTCCCGAGCATTGGGCTGATATGAGCAAGGAATTTAAGCTTTGCGGCAATGGTAAAGAACAATCACCCATCAACATCAATGGTGCAAAGACTGAAAATCTACCCACGATTCAGTTTGATTATAAACCGGGTAGCCTGGAAATTATCAATAATGGCCACACCATTCTAGTGAAGCGTGCCAAAGGTAACAGTATTACCGTCGGTGGTGAACAATACGAATTGTTACAGTTCCATTTTCACACTCCTGGCGAAAACACGGTGGACGGTAAGGTCTTCCCCATGGGAATACATCTAGTGCATAAAAATGCCAAAGGTAAAATTATGGTACTGGGTGTGTTCACTAAAATTGGTGCGAAAAATACGGTGCTGGACAAAGCCTGGAATCATATGCCGCAGCAATCAGCAGAGAAGAAAAAAGTGGCATCAGTGAGTATCAACGCTGTTGACCTGCTGCCAACTGATCACAGTTATTATCGTTTCAAGGGTTCGATTACTATACCGCCGTGTAGCGAAGGTGTTGAGTGGATAGTGCTGAAAACCCCTATCGAAGTCTCTGATGAACAAATAAAGCAGTTCTCTAAAGTCATTGGTGTTAATGCCCGTCCGGTACAGCCGATGTACTCACGAACACTGTATATGATGTAATTTGCCAAAAAAATAATGAAAGAGGGGAAGGGGAAGGGGAAGTGAAGACACACAAGTGTAGTGTTTTCATGTTGTGAGGACCGCACCCGGATGGTGTGGTCCTTTTTTTTCAGATTTTTATTGGTGGGCGATGCTGGGTTCGAACCAGCGACCCCTGCCGTGTGAAGGCAGTGCTCTCCCACTGAGCTAATCGCCCTTATTCTGGAAAACAACAAAGTGCTGGAAAAAACGGTTCTGGCACTGGTTTTCCGAAAAGAGGGCGCAGATTCTACGAGTTGGACGCGGTCAGGTCAAATTTCCGATATGCTGAACAGCAACTCCCCTTTTTGCCGGAGCTTGGTACAATACTTCTTTTTTTACCGCCAAGCTCCTTACTGTGGGCCAAGGAAAATCTAACCGTAATGCGTACCCGTTTTGCACCCAGCCCTACCGGCTATCTTCACATTGGCGGTGCCCGTACCGCACTTTATTCCTGGTTGTACGCCCGCAAACATGGCGGGCGGTTTGTGCTGCGTATCGAAGATACGGACCGTGAGCGTTCCACCGAGGCTTCGGTAAACGCCATTTTGGAGGGTATGACTTGGCTGGGTCTGGAATATGACGAGGGGCCGTTTTACCAGACACAGCGTTTTGACCGGTACAAGGAAGTGATTCAACAGCTGCTGGACAAGGGGCTGGCGTACCATTGTTATTGCTCTCGTGAGGAATTGGATGTCATGCGCGAAGCGGCCATGGCGAAAAAGGAAAAACCGCGTTACAACGGGCGTTGCCGCATACGTAGCGATGTTCCGGAAGGAATTGAGCCGGTGATCCGGTTTAAAAATCCCACCGAAGGTGCGGTGATTATCAATGATCTGATCAAAGGCAAGGTCGTCATTCAAAACAGTGAGCTGGACGATCTGATTATCGCCCGCAGTGACGGTACGCCCACTTACAATCTCACCGTAGTGGTGGACGATTGGGACATGGAGGTTAGCCATGTCATTCGCGGCGATGACCATCTCAACAATACGCCACGGCAAATCAATCTGTTACATGCCCTTGGGGTTGAGCCCCCGATTTATGCCCATGCACCGATGATTCTCGGTGATGATGGTAAGCGTCTTTCCAAGCGCCACGGTGCGGTGAGCGTGATGCAATACCGTGAAGACGGCATTCTGCCGGAGGCATTGTTGAATTATCTAGTGCGCCTGGGCTGGTCTCATGGTGATCAAGAGGTGTTTTCCATCGATGAGATGATCGAGCTGTTTGATATCAAAGATGTCAATGCGGCGGCTTCCATGTTCAATCGTGAAAAACTGTTATGGCTGAATCAGCAGCACATTATTAATGCTGCGCCGGAGTATATTGCCCAGCATCTCTGCATTTATCTGGGCGAGTTGGGCATTGATCCTGCTGAGGGGCCAGATATTCTGGAGGTCGTCAACGCACAGCAGGAGCGTGCACAGACGCTGGTGGAAATGGCGGAAATCAGCCGTTTTATTTACCAGGACTTTAATGAGTACGATGAAAAGGCGGCAAAAAAACATTTGCGCCCAGTGGCCAAAGAGCCGCTGGAAAAAATGCGCAAGGCTTTGTCGGTACTCAGTGACTGGACGGTAGAAAGCCTGCATCAAACGGTGGAAACCGTCTCCGAGGCACTGGAATTGAAGATGGGCAAGGTTGCACAGCCCTTGAGAGTTGCCGTGGTGGGGCGCGCTGCGTCACCCGGTATTGATGTCACCCTGCAATTGATTGGCAAAGACGCCTGTCTGCGGCGCATTGACAAAGCCCTGGCCCTGATTGAAAAACGTGCCGCGAGCACAGGATAAAAATGACACTATGAGTGATAACGATACATTATTAACAACAACATCTGGATTAACAACGACAACATCTGGATTAACAACGACAACACCCGGATTAACAACGACAACCCCGGGCAATTTTATTCGTCACATTATCGACGACGACATTGCAACCAACAAAAATGACGGCAAGGTAGTGACCCGTTTTCCACCAGAACCTAACGGCTATTTGCACATCGGCCATGCCAAATCCATTTGTCTGAATTTTGGCATTGCCGAAGATTACAATGGTACCTGTCATCTGCGTTTTGATGACACTAACCCACATAAGGAAAATGCCGAGTTCGTGCAGTCTATTCAGGACGATGTGCGCTGGTTGGGTTATGACTGGGGAAAACAACATTTTTTTGCCTCGGACTATTTTGAACCGCTGTATGACTTTGCCGTGCAACTGATCGAAAAGGGCAAGGCCTATGTGTGTGACCTAAGTGCAGAAGAAATGCGCAAATACCGGGGCACGCTGACCGAACCGGGGAAAGACAGTCCATACCGGAATCGTTCTGCGGAAGAAAACCGGGAATTGTTTGCCAAAATGCGTGCCGGTGAGTTTGCGGATGGTAGCAAAGTGCTGCGGGCCAAAATCGACATGGCAGCACCTAACATCAATTTGCGTGATCCGACGATTTACCGTATTCGCCATGGTGTGGTGCATCATCAAACGGGTGAATCATGGTGTATTTATCCCATGTACGATTATACGCATTGCCTGTCGGATTCACTGGAAGGGATTACTCATTCGCTGTGTACGCTGGAGTTTGCTGATCATCGGCCCTTGTATGACTGGTTTCTGAATACGCTGGAAACCCCCTGTCATCCGCAGCAGATTGAGTTTTCACGCTTGTCTTTACAATACACTATTGCCAGCAAACGCAAGCTGACTTCGCTGGTGAATGACGGTCATGTGGAAGGCTGGGATGATCCACGCATGCCGACAATTGCGGGTATGCGCCGACGGGGCTACCCCGCAGCGGCGATCCGCGATTTTTGTGTGCGCATTGGTGTGACCAAATCTGATAATACAGTGGAAATGGGTGTACTGGAAAATTGTGTGCGTGAAAATCTCAATGAACATGCACCACGACGTATGGCCGTACTTAACCCGCTCAAGGTTGTCATTACAAATTATCCCGAAGGGCAGGTGGAACAGCTTACTGTGGCTAATCATCCACAGAATGAAGATATGGGAACCCGCGAAATTCCCATGTCACGGGAAATTGTTATCGATCAAAATGATTTTCTGCAAGTTGCGCCCAATAAAAAATTCAAACGGCTGGTACATGGCGGTGAAGTACGGTTACGTAATGGCTATGTGATTCGCTGTGATGAAATGATCAAGAATGAGCAGGGTGACATTATTGAATTGCGCTGTCGTTACGATCCCGCCACTCTGGGAGCCAGTCCCGAAGGTCGTAAGGTTAAAGGTGTGATTCACTGGGTGTCTGCCGCGCAGGGTATCTCCGCCGAAGTGCGTCTTTATGATCGTCTGTTTAATCATCCCGCGCCGGATGCTGCCAAAGACGATCAGGATTACGCCGCTCACCTCAATCCGGAGTCCATGCTCACGTTAACTCGCTGTGTGCTGGAACCGGCGCTGGGTGAGACCGAAGACGGTGAATATTTCCAATTCGAGCGGGAAGGGTACTTCTGTAAAGATCAGGCAGTTACGGCTGATCATTCACCTGTTTTCAATCGAACCATCACTTTGCGCGACTCCTGGGCAAAAATAGAGAAACAAGCGGCCCAATCGGGTTGACACAGCCCCGGATTTCACTAGAATAGCGCTTCGCTTTTCGGGGCTATAGCTCAGCTGGGAGAGCACTTGCATGGCATGCAAGGGGTCGGCGGTTCGATGATCCCGCCTAGCTCCACCAATTGTGGAAAGTATCAGTACTTTTAGTATTCGCTAGTTTAGCCTACTGTAAGTACACCAGTCGATGTCCCCATCGTCTAGAGGCCTAGGACACTGCCCTTTCACGGCGGCGACAGGGGTTCGAATCCCCTTGGGGACGCCATATTTAGCGTTATAAAGCAAAGGTTTATATCAATCAGGTGTAAGCCTTTTGTTTTGTCTGAAATATTTTAGGTGTCAGTGTGCGTCCTATTTATTTCATGGCAAGGCGAAATGACACACACCTAAACCTAAATCTCAAACGCCATGGGTATATGATTTCCTTTCCTTCTAAGACGTGTCACAATTTGTACGGCCCTTGGGTAATTTTAGGAATATTAGGAATGACCGATATTTGTGATAACGGTGAGAGTGTTAGATGACTAAGCGAGAGATGACAGAGCAAATCCGCCAAATGAAAGAATTTGGTACTAAGGTGTCCAAAAAACAGGCTGTAGACACATTAAAAGCTGCAGGCATCATGAGTTCACAGTTCAAGAAAGCCCTTCAGATCGCTTCTTAGATAGACCCTTTTTATGTACACGAACTATCCAAATATTGTCTTTGGGTTCCATGTGTGCGAGTTCTCATTAGCGGAAAAACT
>QIGJ01000201.1 GCA_003229995.1 Gammaproteobacteria bacterium
CGTACAACTGATGAAGCCCATCCACCGCCAATGTATGCGTGGTATAAGGTTTGATTTTGGGATAAAGGTCTCTCATGACAAATAGTATCTATCGTTTGAATCTACCGGTGTAAATTAAAATCAGCACATCAATCCTGCCCCCATTCACCCTTGAAGCCTTTGAATGCCATCGCACCCATCAATACCAGCCCCAGCAAAATCAGCGCCGGGCCGATGGCGGTATTCAGCCAAACGCTCGCCCACTCCTGCGCGAATACTCGCTCCAGATACAACAAACCAGAATGCATTAATGTACCGATAATAAACATCAGCGGTGCAGCAATAAAACACAATACAACACCCACCACGATATTCAACAAAGCTTCAAGATTACCATGGGCATGGGGGCCTCCCTTAATGAAATCAATGCCAAATTCATTGGCTCCCACCTTGTTCATACTGATAATCGCTTCAGCATTGGCGATGGCCAGTTGTTTGGCGCTCAGGTCTTCCAGAGTCTCAGGGTCTTCCTCATAGTCACCGGCCCTGAGCTCCTGCAATTTTCCCACCACCTGCTGTTTTTCAGTATTGGCCACGCCCCAGTCGTCATATTTCACCACCATCAACGGTCCCAGCGCCGCCGTGCTTGCCAAAAACAAAAACCCGAATACGATATTCTTTTTACCCACCATAACCCACCTCCGGTTTCATTCGAACGAACAAAGCATAACCTATACTCATAGCATAGCGTTTGGGATTTAGGTTTGAATGTGCGTCATATTTATTACGTGGCACCAAAAGTAGGTGCTTTTCGACAAGGCGAAATGACGGGGAATAGCCGGACTATACTCGTGGTGATTGGAATTTAGGTGTTCAGTGTGCGCCTTATTTATTTCATGGTCAGGAGAAATGATAAACGGGAGGCAACCAAGTTCGGATTGTTTTACCAGAAAACCATCTACACGCTAAACCGTGGGATGATTGGTTGCAACTTGCCATTTAAGCAAACCCGTAAAACGGCGAAAGATCACCTGCTTTGAAAAGATGGACAGACGGGCTGCTGCTCGCTTATGTGAAATGAACACAATAAAAAAAGAGGGGCTCATTGAGCCCCCCTCCGCAGATTAAAAAATCACAGCAGGCCGTCAACCAGCGCCTGCTGTTCCTTCTTCATGTTGGAAACATCTACGTTAACGGCCACCCATCATGCCGCCGCCCATACCACCACCGCCCATGCCGCCTCCGCGACCATGACCTCCGCGACCACCATCGGCAGCGGTAACGGTGATGTTGCCACTATTGCCAATGACACCGTCAGCATCGCGCGCAGTTACGGTTACATTGCCAGCAGCACTACCGGTGAGCACACCATTGTTATCAATGCTGGCGGTAGATTCATCACTCACGCTCCAGCTATAAGGAGCACGTCCACCGTTGGCGCTAAACTGCAAGGTAGCGCCCACGGCAACGCTGCCGCTGTCAGGTGATACTGACACAGTCGCTGGCGGCGGTGGCGCGGTAACGGTAACAGCACCGGAGTTTGCGGTATTATTGCTGTTATCCGTAACCGTCACAGTGGTCGCCCCAGTGTTCTGGGCGACAAGTACGCCAGTACCCGGGTTGATCGTTGCGACACCCGGGCTGTTACTAACCCAGCTGTAAGGGGGATTGCCACCACTGGCCGTGAAAGTCACGCCTTCGCCCACACGCAGATTCGCAGTGTCCGGTGAAATATTAATGACAGCAGTAGCACTCACGGTAACAATGGCGTCGTTGCTGCGCACGCCGTTGGTATCGGTGGCATTCACACGAGTTACGCCGACAACCAGTCCCGTGAAATCACCATTGGCGCTGATGCTGCCAATAGCAGAATCAGCCACCGACCAGACATAAGGTGTACTGCCACCGCTGGCGCTAAACTGCACGCTGTCGTTAACCATAACACTGATATTACCCGGCGTGACATTAACCTCCGGTGTCGGTGGGGGCGGTGGAGGTGTCGTACCACCACCCAGTGCCTTGAAAGCGTTCAGCCGACCACCGGTCACCGTGCGCCCTGCCAGATCAGCCACTGCATCGGTGTTATCCAGCAGAGTCGCGCGTAATGCAGGTATACCAATGCCCGGATTATCTGCCACGACCAGTGCCGCAACACCCGCCACATACGGTGTCGCCATAGAGGTACCGTTGAAGCTGGCGTAGCCATTGTTGCGCACGGTGCTCAGAATGCTCACACCGGGCGCACCCAGATCCACGCTGTTAGCCCCGAAATTGGAAAAACCTGCCAAGGTATCGGCGTCATCGGTGGCTCCCACGGAAATCACATTGGGCAGATTGTAATCGGCCGGATAACTGGGATTATTGTCATTGTTGTTGCTCTCATTACCCGCCGCAGCGATAAACATCACGCCAGCATCATTGGCGGCACTGAGAACATTAAACATGGCCCGGCTGAAAGGTCCACCACCCCAGCTGGCATTAATGACCTGGGCACCGTTGGCCACGGCGTATTCAATGGCGGCAATGGCGTCGGCAGAACTGCCCGCTCCGGTGCTGTCCATGAATTTTAGCGGCATGATGCGTGCTGACCAGTTAACGCCTACGACACCAGTGCCGTTGTTGCCGCTGGCCGCAATGATGCCGGCCAAGTGAGTGCCATGATCATTGTCGTCCATGGGGTTACGGTCATTGTTGGCAAAATCCCAGCCACGCACATCATCCACAAAGCCGTTGCCATCATCGTCCCGACCATTGTTGGCAATCTCCCCACTGTTGCTCCAGATGTTGCCAGACAGATCGCGGTGATTGTAATCCACGCCCGTGTCCACCACAGCGATAATCACGTTACCACCCGTCTGCAAATCCCAAGCTTCCGGCGCATCAATATCCGCATCTGCTACACCACCGGTCTGACCGGTGTTGTGCAGAGCCCACTGCGAATCGAAACGGGGGTCATTGGGTACCGCGTAAGCATGAAGTATGTAATTCGGCTCGGCAAATTCCACGTCGCGATTGTTGCGTAAATTGCGCAATGTCGCAGACAGGGAATTACCCCGACCAATCCTTGCGCGGGTCAGCCCCCGCACCAGACGGCTGCGAAAAGCCTGCTGCTGCTGGCTACCCGCGTTTCTGAAAGCGCGGTTCATGCGCGTCTGGCTCACGCCAGCTTTAAATTTTACCAGCACACCATCGTAGGCACCTGCTGCTGGTATCGACGCCTGACCCATCACTGCCAGTACAGGTGTCGCCAGAAAAAGCCCGGCAAATAACAAGGCCATTCGAAATAGTTTGTTTTTCATGATATGTTCCTTAATGTTTCTAATCGTGAGTCCCATTGTCTTTTGCTCGCCACTCACGGGGCTGGCATCGTGCCTTCCTTTGCGCCACCTCCCACTGAGGGACACTATCTATAGTAACTGAGTCAAAGAGAAACTCCCAGTTTCTTTTGACCAACAAGATGCGGTTATAATCCCGGTAAAATATCTGGCAACGGAACAATGGGAAACGCAGTAAAAAAGTAGAATGGAATCGCTAACGACCCAAAACCGCCTTATTTTTCAGCTACCATTGCAGTCACAATATAAAAAACATGCACTTCATAGGCTAAGTAGTGTAAATTTCACCCGTTTTACTTCATTGACTGCCACTGTCTGCCGATATATAAGGGGGACAATAAACACAATATGCTGTCAGCATATAAACGGATCAGGCAAATACCTACAACTATCAGTTTACTACCTGGACTTATGCGCAAAACTACCCACCATTACTCCAGCATGCAACGGGATTACAAACCCGTA
>QIGJ01000097.1 GCA_003229995.1 Gammaproteobacteria bacterium
GAAAGAGATACTGAAACTTCCTTCTAGCTCGATATTTTCATCTAACAGATCTAATGTTAGAGTTTGGCTCCAATCTTGGTATGCCTCATACGAAAGCTATTGATGGTGGTTTGTTTGAGTTAAGAGTAAAAAGTCAGGAAGGGATAGCGCGAGTTTTCTACTGCACAAGAATTGGAAAATGAATTGTCATGCTGCATGTGTTTGTCAAAAAGACACAGAAAACACCAAAAAAGGAATTGAAGCTGGCAAATCAAAGAATGAAAGAGGTGCTGAATGATGAATCATAATCAATTGAAAAAGAAGGCATTAAAAAAACAATCAGTTCGAAAAGAATACGAGGCATTGAAGCCTGAGTTTAATTTGTTGCGAGAGATGTTAAAAGCACGCAATGATGCGGGTTTGAGCCAAGCAGAAGTGGCAGAACGTATGGGAACTAAACCACCAGCAGTTACAAGGCTTGAGTCTTCATTAACGAGTGGTCGTCATTCACCTTCAATTTCTACTCTAAAAAAGTATGCAGAGGCAGTTGGTTGCCATTTGGTAATTAAGCTTGTCCATTGATGGGCATGGCCTAATCGGGTAGCCAAGATCGACAAAGGCTTGCCTTGTGGTACAGATCGATTTGTTAATAAGTTAGAAAAACTGGCAGGGCGAGCACTCAAGTTTCGGCCACAGGGAAGACCTAAAAAGGAGCAAGGAAAAGCCTAAAAGGGTAGCACCCCCTTTTAGTAAGTTATTTATTGTCCATTCCTTACGTCTTTGGCAACGTTACACCTGTCTGTCCCTGATATTTACCACCGCGATCCTTGTACGAGGTTTCGCACTCTTCATCACCGGTAAAGAACAACATCTGTGCCACACCTTCGTTGGCATAAATTTTTGCGGGCAACGGTGTGGTGTTGGAAAATTCCAGGGTCACATGACCTTCCCATTCCGGCTCCAGCGGGGTGACGTTAACGATAATACCGCAACGGGCATAGGTGGATTTTCCCAGGCATACCGTTAGCGTGTCACGCGGGATACGAAAATATTCCACCGTGCGCGCCAGTGCAAAAGAATTGGGCGGGATGATGCAAACATCAGACTGCACATCCACAAAACTCTCTTCGGCAAAATCCTTGGGATCAACAATGACCGAGTTGATGTTGGTGAATATCTTGAATTCGTCAGAGCAACGCACGTCATAACCATAACTGGATGTTCCGTAAGAAATGATACGGCCACCGTTGGCCTCGCGTACTTGCCCCGGCTCGAAGGGTTCGATCATGCCTTGCTGTTCCGCCATGCGGCGAATCCATTTGTCTGCTTTGATACCCACTACAACTCCTCCCCCAATTTAACCGTAAGGTGGGCACGTTTTTTTGCCCACGCAGAGACGGAATCAACGCGTGGGCACACACTACGTGCCCACCCTACCATTTTCGACTTTTCTTACTCAATTATTCTGAATCACAATATTCGGAAATTTGGCGCCGAATTCCCGCGCCTGCAATGAAAGTTTGGCCGCGACACGACGGGCAATTTCACGGTAAACCTGCGTGATGCGACCATCGGGATCAGACACCACCGTCGGCTGGCCGACATCCACTTCCTCACGAATCTGTCGGTCCAGCGGCAGTGAGCCGATGAAATCTACGTTATATTCTTCCGACATGCTCTGCCCGCCACCCTGGCCGAAGATATGTTCTTCGTGGCCACATTCGGAACAGATGTGAACACTCATGTTTTCCACAATGCCCAGTACGGTAACTTCCACTTTTTCAAACATTTTCAGTGCCTTGCGCGCATCCAGCAGAGCAATATCCTGTGGGGTGGTGACAATCAGCGCACCACTTACCGGTACTTTTTGCGCCAGAGTCAACTGGATGTCGCCGGTGCCCGGTGGCAGATCGATAATCAGATAATCAACATCCTTCCATTTTGTATCGTTGAGCAACTGGTCCAGCGCCTGGGTCACCATGGGGCCGCGCCAGATCATTGGTGTTTCCTCTTCGATAAGATAACCAATAGACATGGACTGCACGCCATGCCCCATCAGCGGTTCCAGGGATTTACCGTCTTTGGATTCGGGTTTGTCCGTCACCCCCAGCATGCGCGGCTGGCTGGGGCCGTAAATATCAGCATCGAGAATACCAACGGTGGCTCCTTCCGTTTGCAGGGCCAGAGCCAGATTTACCGCAGTGGTTGACTTGCCCACGCCACCCTTGCCCGAGGCAATGGCAATAATATTTTTTACACCGTCAATCGGCTTCACGCCTTTTTGCGCGGTATGCGCCTCAATTTTGGTGCTGACAGTGATCACAGCGTCACTGATGCCGTCAATAGCAACGACCTGCTCTTTCACTTTGTCCGTCAATACCGCCTCATGACCTTTGGCGGGAAAACCCAATTGCACATCCACGGTGGCTTTATCCCCCTCGATGGCGATGTTTTTGATACACTTCGCGCTCACCAGATCCTGCTGTAGGCAGGGATCGATGTATTGTTTAATCGCAGACTCAACCTGCTCACGGGTGACGCTACTCATGTTCACTGCTCCTGTTCACAACTGATGAAGGGACTTAAAATCGAGAGGCGAGTTTACACAATTTATCAGTGCATCGTAATATTACCTTTTGCATAAACCGTTAGTATTTAAGGGGTTTACAGTCTGGCAACCTTTATCCCTTACGGTGTTATTAACCGCGTAAGATCCAACGCAAAGACGCAGAGGCGCGAAGATCGCAAAGCATTATTACTTTAAAAAACAAATAGTTGAATCCGAGAAAATGAAAGACAGATAACCCTTTGCGATCTTCGCGCCTCTGCGTCTTTGCGTTAGATTTTTTTAATGAGAGCCCAATCAATGAACCACCCAGTCCGTAAAATCCTCGTCACCAGCGCCCTGCCCTACGCCAATGGCAGCATCCACATGGGTCACATGGTGGAATATATCCAAACCGACATCTGGGTGCGCTTTCAGAAAATGCGGGGGCACCAGTGTATTTACGTGTGTGCAGACGACGCCCACGGCACGCCAATCATGCTTCGCGCGCAGAACGAAGGCATCACTCCGGAGGAACTGGTGGCTCGCATCGGCGAGGAACACCGTGCGGACTTTGCCGCCTTCGATATCGGCTTCGACAATTACCACAGCACCCACAGCGATGAAAACCGCGAGCTGGCAGAAACCATTTATGCTCGCCTCAAAGAAAACGGCCACATTGTCAGCCGCACCATCGAGCAGGCCTATGACCCGGAGAAGAAGATGTTCCTGCCGGATCGTTTTGTGCGCGGTACCTGCCCCAAATGCGGTACCGACGACCAGTATGGCGATAACTGTGAGGCCTGCGGGGCAACTTACGCTCCCACCGATCTGATTAATCCGGTGTCGGCAGTGTCCGGTGCCACGCCCATTCGCAAAACATCCGAACACCTGTTTTTCAAGCTTGCCGATTTTCAGGATATGCTTGCCCAGTGGACCCGTGCCGGACATTTACAACCCGAGGTCAGCAACAAACTGGACGAGTGGCTGAATGAGGAACTGCGCGAGTGGGACATCAGCCGCGACGCACCCTATTTCGGTTTTGAAATTCCCGGC
>QIGJ01000193.1 GCA_003229995.1 Gammaproteobacteria bacterium
TTTATGGATCGTCTGGTGAGTATTGCCATTCCGCGTATCCGTGATTTCCGTGGCTTGAAGCCCAACGCCTTTGATGGTCGCGGTAATTACAGCATGGGTATCCAGGAACAGATCATTTTCCCGGAAATTGACTACGATAAAATCGACGCGATCCGGGGTATGGACATTACCTTCACCACCAGCGCAAAAACCGATGATGAAGCGCGCGCGTTGTTAACCGCGTTTAATCTTCCGCTTAAAAAGTAAAGTAGAGAGACTGGCATGGCAAAACAATCCATTATTAATCGCGAATTGAAACGCGCTCGTACTGTTGCAAAATATGCGACGAAACGCGCTGAACTGAAGGCTCAATTGAAAGATCAGAACTTGAGCGCCGAAGATAAAGAAGCGGCACAGCGCAAGTTTCAGTCTCTGCCGCGTAACGCGAGCCCTTGTCGTCAGCGCAATCGCTGCCGTGAAACGGGTCGGCCGCATGGTTATTACCGCAAGTTTGGCCTGTCTCGCACCAAATTACGCGAAGCCGCCATGCGTGGTGACATCCCCGGTCTGGTTAAGGCCAGCTGGTAAAGCTTTTAGCAATAAATAGTAGTCAACAGTAAATTTTTATCCCGTAGGCGATTTCGCAGAAACGGGTATTTCAGGAGTTTATGGCATGAGCATGACTGATCCAATCGCTGACCTGCTGACGCGCATTCGTAATGCATTGTCGGCAGGTAAGTTGACTGTGACGATGCCCTCTTCCAAAAAGAAAATCGCGATTGCGAATTTGTTGGTGGAAGAAGGTTATATCACAGGTGTTAACACACAGGATATCGATGGCAAGCCGGTGTTGGAAGTTGCCCTTAAATATTATGAGGGTAAGCCGGTTATCGATATGATTAAGCGCGTGAGTCGTCCTGGGTTGCGTGTTTATAAAGGCAAAGATGAATTGCCTTCTGTGATGAACGGGCTGGGTGTGGCCGTTGTATCCACCTCTAAAGGCTTGATGACGGATCGTGCTGCGCGTAAAGCAGGTCACGGTGGCGAAGTCATCTGCTACGTTGCGTAAGGAGGAAAACCATGTCACGCGTTGCAAATAATCCGGTACAAATTCCTTCAGGCGTTGAGGTCATTCTGAATGGCCAGTCGGTCAAAGTGAAGGGTAGCAAGGGTGAGCTGAATCACGAAATTCATACGTTGGTTGAAGTCAGTCAGCAAGAGTCATCATTGACTTTTGCGGCTCGCAATACTGAGCAAAACTCCAATGCATTGGCGGGTACCACCCGCGCCTTGTTGAATAACATGGTGATGGGCGTGTCACAGGGCTTCGAGAAAAAGCTGACGTTGGTCGGTGTGGGTTACCGTGCGCAGGCACAGGGTAAAAAACTGAACTTGTCGCTGGGTTTTTCGCATCCGGTTGAATACAAAGTGCCAGAAGGCATCAGTATTGAAACGCCCAGCCAGACAGAGATCGTAGTGACAGGTATTGATAAACAGCAGGTCGGGCAGGTGGCTGCAAATATTCGTGCCTATCGCCCACCCGAGCCTTACAAAGGCAAGGGTGTTCGTTATACGGATGAGCACGTTGTCCGCAAAGAAGCCAAGAAGAAGTAGAGGCGCATCGAAATGAATAAAAGACAAAGTCGTTTACGTCGTGCCCTACGCACACGTTCCAAAATTCGCGAACTGGGCGCGCACCGTCTCTGTGTGCATCGGACTGCGCAGCACACTTACGCACAGGTGATTTCACCCGATGGTGCCAGTGTTGTGGCCAGCGCTTCAACGCTGGAAACCGATGTGAAGTCAGCGCTGAAACATACGGGTAACGTTGAGGCTGCGGTTAAAGTCGGACAGCTCATCGCAGAACGGGCAAAGGCGTCTGGTGTTGATCAGGTCGCGTTTGATCGTTCGGGTTTCAAATATCATGGCCGCGTGAAAGCGCTTGCCGATGCCGCTCGTGAAAGCGGTTTGACTATATAGAAATAGGAATAAGGTATCTGGCATGGCTAAATTTGATGCACAAGCTAATAGCGACGGTTTGATTGAGAAGCTGGTTAATATCAATCGCGTGGCGAAAGTGGTAAAGGGTGGTCGTATTTTTGGTTTTACTGCGCTGACGGTAGTGGGCGATGGTGAAGGCAAGATTGGTTTTGGGCGTGGCAAGGCGCGCGAAGTGCCGGTTGCCGTGCAAAAGGCCATGGAAGATGCCCGCAAAAACATGCGTAAAGTCAACCTGAAAGGCGGCACGTTGCAATATCCGCTTATCGGTAATCATGGTGCGGCCAAGGTCGTCATGCTTCCCGCTTCTGAAGGTACCGGAATTATTGCCGGTGGTCCCATGCGTGCAGTGTTTGAGGCTGTGGGTGTGCGTGATGTGCTGGCAAAATGTATCGGTTCCAATAACCCGATTAATGTTGTGCGGGCGACGTTCAAAGGATTAAGTGAAATGACGACACCGGAAGCGGTTGCGGCCAAGCGTGGTAAAAGTGTTGAAGAGATTTCGGGGTAAGTCATGGCTAATCACGTCAAAATTACATTAAGCAAAAGTGTTATTGGTCGGTTGCCAGCGCACAAGGCCTGTGTGGCCGGATTAGGTTTGCGTCGCATACATCAGACGGTGTCTGTTGAAGACACGCCATGTAATCGTGGAATGATTAATGCGGTGTCTTATCTGCTGAAGGTTGAGGAAGCATAAAATGTATTTGAATACACTGAAGCCTGCGGATGGCTCGAAGAAAAATGCCAAACGTGTGGGTCGTGGTATAGGTTCTGGTCTGGGTAAGACCGGTGGTCGTGGTCACAAGGGCCAAAAATCACGTTCCGGCGGGTTCACCAAAGTTGGGTTTGAAGGTGGACAGATGCCTTTGCAGCGCCGCCTGCCTAAAGTGGGTTTCACTTCGCGTACCGCACGTTATGTTGCCGAAGTCAGGTTGCATGAATTGGCGATGGTTGAAGGTGACACCGTCGATTTGCTGGCGTTGAAAACCGCGAACATTGTCGGTCAGCAAATTAAACGTGCCAAGGTGATCCTATCGGGTGAAATATCCAAAGCCGTTACGGTCAGTGGCCTGGGTGTTACCAAGGGCGCACGCGCGGCAATTGAAGCCGCTGGCGGAAAGGTCGAGGACTAAAAACCGGTGTCAGCGACAAACTCCTCAATGCTTGGCGCAATGGGTTCGGGTAAATTATCCGAACTCAAGCAACGTTTGCTGTTTGTGCTTATGGCGATGGTGGTTTTCCGTATCGGTACGTTTATTCCGGTTCCCGGCATTGACCCGGCTGCGTTAGCCGTATTGTTTGAAGAGCAAAAGGGCACCATTCTCGACATGTTCAACATGTTTTCTGGTGGTGCTTTAGGTCGTTTGTCATTGTTTGCCTTGGGTGTCATGCCTTATATCTCTGCCTCGATCATCATGCAGTTGTTGACTGCGGTGGTGCCCAAGCTGGAGCAGATGAAGAAAGAAGGTGAATCCGGGCGACGTAAAATTACCCAGTACACACGCTATGGCACATTGGGTCTGGCACTTTTTCAGTCTATTGGTATTGCGATTGCGTTACAGGGGCAAACGGCGGGTGCGATGGCTTTGGTGCCTGCACC
>QIGJ01000353.1 GCA_003229995.1 Gammaproteobacteria bacterium
ATTTGTTCTGATCACCAGCCCCACGACACAGACGCCAAACTTGCGCCATTTCCATCCAGTGCGCCGGGTATCAGCGCGTTAGAAACCTTGTTGCCACTGACTCTGCGCCTAGTGGACGAAGAGGTGCTCAGTTTGTCCGAGGCCATTGCCTGCCTTACCCGTCATCCGGCGCAAATTGTCGCTGCCACCAGCAGTCTTGCTATTGGTGATTGTGCCGATGTGTGTATCTTTGACCCCGAGCAATACTGGGAGCTCACCACAGAAAGCATGGCCAGTCAGGGACATAATTCGCCCTTCCTCGGGTGGGAATTCAAAGGCCGGGTAACCCATACGTTGTTAGCCGGGCACATAGTGTTTAACACCAGGAGCTAATTTTTTCCTCGCAACTTAAACCTGGAAACTCGTAACGACATGACACACCGTAATACCATTTTTGTCGAAAACGCCAACATTCTTGAACGCCAGGCGCATGCAGGTGATCAGGTTATTTTGCGCCTGCATGCGCCGGAAATGGCAGCACATGCTCTACCCGGCCAGTTTGCGCATATTCAATGTGACCCGGCCCTGCCCATGCGCCGACCGTTGTCGCTGATGCGAGCCAATGCCAAATCAGGCTGGGTGGATATTTTGTTCAAGACGCTGGGTGACGGCACCCGTCTACTAGCCCAACGTAAAACAGGTGACCGACTTTCAGTGATGGGACCCATTGGCAAACCGTTTGTATCCCAAATGAAACATTCACGACCGCTGCTTATCGGCGGCGGTGTGGGTATGCCACCCATGGTGTTTTTGGCCGATGCCTTGCGGGAGGTGAAAGGTGCCTATCAGCCCTTTGTGATTATGGGTTCAGAAGTACCATTTCCGTTTAAAAGTCAGCCATCGAAAATAATGGTGCCCGGCATGCCCGGTGAAGTCATTGCCGCTATGCCGCTGATGGATGACTGGGGTATTGCCTCACGTCTTGCCAGTCAGCAGGGTTACCCCGGTTGTTTTGAAGGTTACGTTACTGATCTTGCGCGTAACTGGCTGGATGCCTTGTCAGAAAAACAGCGCAAGGAGGTGGCCGTATTTGCCTGCGGACCACATCCCATGCTGGAAGCTGTCGCGCAGATGGCACGAGAATATCATCTGCCTTGTCAGGTTTCACTGGAAGAGTTTATGGCTTGCGCCGTGGGTGGGTGTGCCGGTTGCACCGTGGAAGTACAAACGGTAAACGGCCCGGCCATGAAACGTGTTTGTGTAGACGGACCAGTGTTTGATTCTACAGCAGTATTTCCGGGTTAAGCTCAGCCCGGAAGACTTAATTAAAGAGGTGATCCTGATCCCGCAACGCTATGGCTATATTATTGGGTATAAGAATATCGATGGCAGTTACTGTATAGAAATTCCCATAGGCATCAATTTCCAACTTTACACGTTGATCTGTGCGGACCATATCCGCGTAATACTCTACATAACCTCCAGCACCGCCAATGGATGTGCCTGCGGTAATAAATACTCCAGTGCCAGACCCACCACGGGTGCATACGTCAGAAACCATTCCATCACTTAATTTTTTTGACTTATTTTCGACTTAGATTTCAAAAATTTAAACCTGTGGTGGCATTTCCCCATTGCGCAATAATCAGCGATCATGAACATCCATCAGCGTTACACCGTTCATCGCATCTCTCATTTTGACACCCGCTTTCTCACCCAGCTTGATCATTAACCGCAATTCGTTGGCAGAGTCGGCATGATGCAAGGCAGCCTCATAGGATATTTCCTCAGTTCTGTAAAGCTCATAAAGCGCCTGATCGAAGGTGTTCATGCCTTGTTGGTTGGATTTACTCATCACATCTTTAAGCTCGGTGACACTGCCCTCACGAACCATCTGAGCGACCAACGGGGTATTAATAAGTATCTCGACGGCAACCCGTCGATCCTGCTTGTCCGGGGTAGGGATAAGCTGTTGACCAATAATAGCGCGCAGATTAAGCGATAAATCCAACAGGGTTTGCTCACGCCGGTCCTTGGGGAAAAAATTAAGAATACGATCCAACGCCTGATTAGCATTGTTGGCGTGCAAAGTAGTCAGACACAAATGCCCTGTCTCAGCAAAAGCAATAGCGTGTTCCATAGTTTCACGGGTACGTATTTCACCGATCAAAATCACGTCGGGAGCTTGGCGCAAGGTGTTACGCAACGCGGCCTCGAAACTAATGGTATCAACACCTACTTCCCGTTGGGTGATGATACAACCATCGTGTTCATGTACATATTCGATGGGATCTTCTACGGTAATAATGTGGTCGTGGCTGTTGCGATTACGCTGGCCAATCATGGCAGCCAAGGTACTGGATTTACCCGTGCCGGTGGCACCGACAATAATAATCAAACCACGTTTAGACATGGATAAATGCGCCAACGCGTTTGGCACCTGTAAATCATCAAACGTCGGTATTTCTGTTTTAATACGGCGCAACACAATACCAACATGGTTTTTCTGCTGAAACACATTGACACGAAACCGTCCGGTACCGGGTGGATCAATCGCAAAATTGCATTCCAGAGTATGTTCAAATTCGCGCTGTTGCTGCTCATTCATCAGCATGAACGCCAGCTTATGCACTTGATCCGCATTCAGCGGTGCATCAGAAATAGGCGATATTTCGCCGTTAATCTTGAAACTGGCTGGAAGTTCCGCCGTGAGGAAAAGATCAGAAGCCTCTTTGCGGATCATCATTTTCAATAATGACTGAAAATCCTGAATAACATTAAATAGTTTTGCCGCCATGAGTAAAAAATTATCTCTAAAGTCAGTGTGTTCGCCTGAAGCTTATCGGACTTGGGGGATTGTAGCGAGAGAAAGCCACCTTGAATCCATTTTTTTAATCATTTAAGGCGAATTATTGAACATATACCCGTAGCGTGGGCAGAAAGTAAGTCGTTTTTCCCAGTAGATTCACCCTAATTCCGACAGACTCCTGATTACACGCCTGTGTATAAAAAAATGATCCGCACATTTAATAACCATTCCCGGCCTGTATGCGGTTTATATTTCCAGCCGCATTATTGTCATTACCAAAGAGTGTCATATCGCTATAATAAGAAGCACTAGCATATATTGAGCTTAGGAATGGAACACAATAACTGATACCATTGGCATCCCGTCTTCGCCCGTTCTTCAATCACAAAAGCGCGGAATAGAACGACTATTCCTGCACTTTTTGTTCGGCAACTGCTCCTGCGTTGCTCTGCATCCATGCAGTCGTCAATCAGAACGAACCAATACGGACCCAATCAGAGCACCACTGGTATCAGTTATTGTGTTCCCATTCCTTACATTGAGAATGTACGGACACTTACAGTTAAATAAAGGTATCTTTATTCATGGCCTTGGCAGCAGCCTCCTGCTTGGTAATGATGCCTTTTTTCAATAATGACTGTAAATCCTGATCAAGCGTTTTCATGCCACTGCCCTGCCCAGTCTGAATCGCAGAATACATTTGCGCCACTTTGGCTTCACGGATCAGGTTACGAATTGCCGGGTTGGCGATCATGATTTCATGTGCGGCGACACGACCACCAC
>QIGJ01000216.1 GCA_003229995.1 Gammaproteobacteria bacterium
AACGAAAAACGCATGTTGCAGGAATCCGTGGATGCGCTGCTGGATAATGGCCGTCGTGGTCGTGCGATTACCGGTTCCAACAAGCGTCCGCTGAAATCTCTGGCCGACATGATCAAGGGCAAACAAGGTCGTTTCCGTCAGAACCTGCTGGGTAAACGTGTTGACTACTCCGGTCGTTCGGTGATCGTGGTGGGCCCGACCCTCAAGTTGCACCAATGTGGTCTACCGAAAAAAATGGGCCTGGAATTGTTCAAGCCGTTTATTTTCAGCAAACTGGAATTGCGTGGTCTGGCAACCACCATCAAGGCCGCCAAAAAAATGGTCGAACGTGAAGGCCCTGAGGTCTGGGATATCCTCGCCGAAGTCATCCGCGAACATCCAATCATGCTGAACCGTGCGCCAACGTTGCATCGTCTGGGTATTCAGGCTTTTGAACCTGTATTGATTGAAGGCAAGGCCATTCAGTTGCATCCGCTGGTGTGTACCGCGTTCAACGCTGACTTTGACGGTGACCAAATGGCTGTGCATGTGCCATTGTCTATTGAAGCGCAACTGGAAACCCGCACGCTGATGCTGTCATCCAATAACGTGTTGTCGCCCGCCAATGGTGAGCCGATTATTGTACCGTCGCAAGATGTGGTGCTGGGTTTGTATTACATGACCCGTGACTGCATCAACGCTAAAGGCGAAGGTATGATGTTTGCCGACATTAATGAAGCACATCGCGCCTATGAAACCGGTGCCGCGTCTATTCATGCCAAGGTCAAAGTGCGTGTGTTGGATGTAACGCTAGACGATGATGGCAAAGAAGTGGAGCAGCGCCGTGTGGTGGATACCACGGTGGGCCGTGCCTTGCTGATGGAGCTGATGCCGCGTGGCCTGAGTATTGATCTGGTGAATAAAACCATGACCAAAAAGGCCGTGTCTGGTGTGATTAATGCCTGTTACCGCCAAGTGGGTTTGAAAAAGACCGTGATTTTCGCGGATCAGCTGATGTACATGGGTTTCCGTCAGTCCACCAAGGCATCGGTATCCTTTGGCATTAATGACATGGAGATTCCACCTGCCAAGTATGATTTGCTGGCTGAAGCGGAAGGACAGGTCAAAGAAATTGAAAACCAGTATGCCTCCGGTTTGGTGACCAACGGTGAACGCTACAACAAGGTTGTGGATATCTGGTCTGTGGCCAACGATGCCATTGCCAAAGCGATGATGGATGGTTTGGGTTTTGAAGATGTGGTCAATGCCGAGGGCGAGACCGTCAAACAGAAATCTTTCAACTCGGTATACATGATGGCCGATTCCGGTGCTCGTGGCAGTGCGGCACAGATTCGCCAGTTGTCCGGTATGCGTGGTCTGATGGCCAAGCCGGATGGGTCGATTATCGAGACACCGATTACGGCTAACTTCCGCGAAGGCCTAGACGTGTTGCAGTATTTTATTTCTACGCATGGTGCGCGTAAGGGATTGGCCGATACCGCGCTGAAAACCGCTAACTCCGGTTATCTGACGCGTCGTCTGGTGGATGTATCCCAGGATCTGGTGGTACTGGAAGAAGATTGTGATACTGACAACGGTCTGCTCAAGCAGCCATTAGTGGAAGGCGGTGACGTGGTTGAACCGTTGGCCGAGCGTGTGTTGGGCCGGACGGCAGCAACGGATATTCTGGTTCCCAATACGGATGATGTCTTGTTTCCGGCGGGCACGTTGCTGGATGAAGACATGGTGGAGATTCTGGAAAACAATGGCGTAGATCAGGTGTGGGTACGTTCCGCGATTACCTGCGAAACCCGCTATGGTATCTGCGCACAGTGTTACGGCCGTGACCTGGGCCGCGGTCACCGTGTTAATCAGGGTGAAGCGGTAGGTGTTGTGGCGGCGCAGTCCATCGGTGAACCGGGCACCCAGCTCACCATGCGTACCTTCCACATTGGTGGCGCAGCCTCCCGTGCTGCGGCAGCCAACAGTGTCGAAGTGAAATCTGCGGGTACTGTGCGTTTGCATAACATCAAAACAGTGGAACGGACCAATGGCAATCTGGTGGCGGTATCCCGTTCTGGTGAACTGACGGTGCTTGATGCTCAAGGCCGTGAACGTGAACGCTACAAGGTACCCTACGGTGCAGAAATTGCGGTGCATGATAACAGCGCTATTGCTGCGGGTACTGTCGCAGCAACCTGGGATCCCCATACACACCCGGTGATTACCGAGGTGGCGGGTAAGCTGCAATTTATCGATTTTAATGAAGGTGTAACCGTGCAGCGGGAAACCGACGACATCACTGGCATGTCCAGTCTGGTGGTTATTGATCCCAAGCAACGCAGCGCAGCCGCCAAAGACCTGCGTCCCATGGTGAGACTGGTCGATGATAAGGGCGAGGATTTGAGTATCGCAGGTACCAATATTCCTGCGCATTATGTTTTGTCTGCGGGTGCCATCGTCGGTATGGAAGATGGTGCAATGGCCAATGTGGGTGACGTGATTGCACGTATTCCGCAGGAAACCTCGAAGACGCGTGATATCACTGGTGGTCTGCCGCGTGTGGCTGAGCTGTTTGAAGCACGTAAGCCTAAAGAGCCATCTATCATGGCGGAAATTTCGGGTATCGTCTCTTTTGGCAAGGAGACCAAGGGTAAACAACGTCTGGTCATCACCCCAACTGAGGGTGATCATTACGAAGCGTTGATTCCCAAATGGCGTCACATCACCGCATTTGAAGGTGAGCATGTGGAGAAGGGTGAAGTCATTGCCGATGGTGCGCCGGACCCTCATGATATTTTGCGCTTAAAGGGTATTCCGGAACTGGCAACGTATATCAGTAACGAGGTGCAGGAGGTTTATCGTTTGCAAGGCGTGAAGATTAACGACAAACATATTGAAGTGATTGTGCGTCAGATGTTACGTCGGGCCGAAATCAAATCTCCGGGTGATACCAAACTGCTTCGTGGTGAACAGCTGGAGCGTACCCGTATCCTTGAAGAGAACGAGAGAGTTGAAGCCAAAGGCAAAATGCCAGCAACGTATCAACCCATGTTGCTGGGTATTACCAAGGCCTCGTTGGCGACGGAGTCCTTTATTTCTGCGGCCTCCTTCCAAGAGACTACTCGTGTGCTCACTGAGGCTTCGGTGAGTGGCAAGGTGGATCGTCTGCGGGGCTTGAAAGAAAACGTTATTGTGGGGCGTTTGATTCCTGCAGGTACGGGTTTGGCGCATCATCAAGAGCGTCAACGTAAGGCCGCTGCCGCAGTAGAGGCTGAGGCAGCGGCCGCCTCTGCTGCTTTGCGGGCTGCCGAAGAAGCTTTGTCAGCAATGCCAGCTCCGGCTGCTGCTGATGAAGCAGAAGGTTCGGATGGTGCTGAGGAAATTGTGAGTTAAGAATGGGCGCGCAATAACGTCCCGGTTTAGCGCCCGGATTTAATCCGTATTCGTTCTGATTGACGACGGCATTCATGCCGTCGTCAATCAGAGTGACACTTAGGAACGTGCACGAAATAACTTCCCTGTTTAGCATCCCGGCTTCAGCCCGTCTTCGCCCGTTCCTCAATCACAAAAGCTCGAAATAG
>QIGJ01000327.1 GCA_003229995.1 Gammaproteobacteria bacterium
TTTTTCAGGAAAAATGAGTGCGTCCGATTTTGGAAAATGGGTTGCGGATTATGATCGGGCTGGAATTGATGCTGATGACAAACCGACAAATGAAGCTTGTGACAAAGCCGAAAAATGTGAGTTTATTGTGTGCAGCACTTTACCACGCTCAGTTGAGTCCGCACGGGCGTTGAATATTGGAAACCCGGATTTAATCAGTCCCCTATTTCGTGAATGCGAAATGCCATATGCAAACTGGAAACACCCTAAATTAACCGGAATTTCATGGTCCGCGCTGTTTCGCATACTCCAGCTGGCGGGCTACACATCAAATACTGAATCGTACAAAGACATAAAACGTCGCACAAGGGAATGCACTGCCCAACTGATAAAATTATCGGAAAAACATGAGTCAGTTTTGTTTGTTGGTCATGGCGCTATTATCTGGCTTATACACAAACAGTTGTTACGCCTGGGTTGGTCAGGGCCACGAAAACCTGTGAGAAAATACTGGAATTTCGGAGTATACACACAAAATATCCCTCTTTAGCACAAGCACAAAAACACGGGTAACCCCTGCGTGTCACACGCCTCTAAAAACCAAGCTGAGCAGCTACAAAACGACTACTTCAAAATAGTATCAACAGAATAACCTTCGCGTTCCATTACTGCACGCAGACGTTTTAGGGCTTCCAACTGAATTTGTCGCACTCGTTCACGGGTAACACCTAACGCATTGCCAACTTCTTCCAAGGTGGCAACATCCCGGCCATTCAATCCAAAACGACGTTCCACTACTTCGCGTTGTTTTTCGTTAATCTGGCCCAACCACATTTTCAGACAGTCATGCATGTCTTCATTTTGCAACAATACTGAAGGGTCAACGTTGTATTCATCGGCAATGCCGTCTAACACCGATTTATCGCTGTCACGCCCCATGGGCACATCCACCGAAGTCACACGCTCATTCAAACCCAACATACGTTTTACATCGTTGATCGGCTTGTCAAGCATGTTAGCAATTTCTTCGGGGCTGGGTTCGTGATCCAGGGTCTGCGCCAAATGTCGCGCCGCACGCAGGTAGATATTGATTTCTTTGACGACGTGAATGGGCAGACGGATTGTACGCGTCTGGTTCATGATGCCACGCTCGATGGTTTGGCGAATCCACCACGTTGCATAAGTGGAAAAACGAAACCCGCGTTCGGGATCAAACTTTTCCACCGCGCGAATCAGCCCCAAGTTGCCTTCTTCGATGAGATCCAGCAATGCGAGGCCGCGATTCAAATACCGTCGTGCAATTTTCACGACCAAACGCAGATTGCTTTCAATCATGTGCCGTCGCGCATCCATATCACCTTTTTGAATGCGGCGGGCAATGGTGACTTCTTCTTCAGCATTAAGTAAAGCCGAAAAACCAATCTCACCCAGATATAGACGGGTGGCATCAAGATCACGCTCGGAAATGTCCTTGCGGCTGGCGGTGCGTCGTTCTTTACGTCGTACCGGTTTTTCTTCGCTGAGTTCTACCACTGATTTTATTTTGTCAGCATCATTATCATTAATGACATCAACAATATCATCGTTCAGAATATCGTTTTCATCATCCAGTATTGTTTTTTCTGGCGTATCCGTGTCCGCATTCATTTTCTTTTTATCATCCTCACCTAACATTCTGTCAAACACCTGTTGTCATAATATACCTGAAGTAATCAAGGTCCGGGTATGTTTCAAGAAAATTTTCATTTGGGCAAATACCGCAGAGGATCAACTGGTCTTCCATTTTGCCTGATTTCAAAGTGTAATTTTGCTCGGTTATCATTAATAAAGTGATCGCCCAAATTTCCCGTGCGTCCCATGTCGGCAATATGTTGGCCGACTTTTACCCTATCGCCTTCCTTGACCCGCAGCTTTTGGTTGTGCGCATAAGCACTTAAATATCGCTCATTGTGTTTGATAATAATAAGCCGACCGTATCGAACAAGTCCACTACCAGCATACACTACTCGACCAGCGGCGGTGGCTAACACCGGGCTGCCTTTTTCACCGGCAATATCCAGACCTTGCCGGGCAGGGTTATCCGCCAAAAATGTCCGCAATATACGTCGCTGTTTAGTCGGCCAGCGCCAACCGGGTTTGCCTGTCAGTGATTTTGGAGGGGTGACACCAGTTTGATTAAATACGCTTTTGACCGCTGTTTTTGCCACAGCAACCACACTTTTCACGTCGTGCTTTTCTGCCTCGCTTGCTCGCGTCACATTCGATTTATCCAACACCACTGCTCGTTGCTCTCTTCGTTGCCCTCTGCTGACGTTGCGGGTGATTTTACTCGTGGTGTCGACACTGGTGCCGCCAGCTTCAATGACGGGTGCTGGGGTTTTACGCGTTGCAGGACTCAGCCCCTTTCGGGTATTCGCGGTACGGTATTTCCGTGATGGAGAAATACTTTTTCCCGACGGCGGCGCAACACGAACACGTTGCCCAGGGCTCAAAGTATACGGAGATTGAATGTTATTCCAGCGGGCAAGTTGCCGGTAATCGTAGCCATACACCCAGCCAATGGAGTACAGGGTTTCTCCACGTTCTACACGATGAAAAATGTGCCCTCCACAAGCAGTGAGCAGCATCGGTAATACTATAAAACTCAGGACATATACCCATCGCATTTGGGATTTGGGCCTGACTGCACGCCCTATTGATTCCATGGCGGCGTTAAAATGTCCTGCCACAAAACAAAAATGACGCACTGTCAGGCCTAAATCCCAAATGCGGTGGGTATATATCTTATCGGGAAGCATAAAAACCATAAGCGCCGTTGACGTAACTCGCACAGTAAATACAACCAACTAATAAAACTGATGCCAAGCTAACGCCACTATGATGACGATCACCAACCCCCAGCCCAACCAGTCCACGTATTTTTTAATGGTGTGTTCCATGCGTTCCCCACCCCACACAATGAGTGCTGTGACCAAAAAGAAACGGGCACCGCGCCCTGCCAAAGAAGCCAGCACAAAGGGTAAAAAGGCCATGGAAATAGCACCGGCGGCAATGGTAAAAATTTTATAGGGAATCGGAGAAAAGCCTGCAATCAGAATTGCCCAGATACCCCATTGCTCAAACCAGTCTACTGCCAATTGGTATTTGTCGCTGTAACCAGCCTCTATTACCCAGGGTTCGATGGCATCAAATGCCAAATAACCAATCAAATACCCCAGCATGCCACCCGCCACCGAAGCCACCGTGGTCATCGTCGCGTAACGCCAAGCTTTTTTGTTGTCAGCCAGAGCCATGGGAGCCAGCATCACATCCGGCGGAATCGGGAAAAAAGAAGATTCGGCAAAGCTCAAACTCACCAAATACCACTGCGCATGTCGGTGTACGGCCCAGCGCATGGCATGCCTGTACAAACTGGAAAATAATTTCATGTATTATTCAATGGCCTCATTTTTGCCTTGTGGCAATTTTTAAAATGATGCCGCCTAGATCCTGCAAGTGATCGTGCTTGCGCAGTGCACCAAAAGTAGGCGCTCTTAGGCGAGATATTGATTCGTAGAGTGAATGACAACGTTGAGCGTAATCCATGACCGAAAAGTGTCATCTCACTCTACGGATCAAGAACTTGTGCTGAGTGAGTGCGAGCTCTTGCAGGATCTAGGTGCCTGTCATTTAGTGATTTTTGGCTGCTTTTTACTGTGTACCACCCAGCATCGGCACAAAGCTCACCTTGTCCAGCACCTGTCGTTCGATACCTTCCGGTGTGCGCGTCAGTAATATCAGCTCCTGTACACCTTGTGGACCTACGGGCATCACCAGCCGTCCACCTATCACAAGCTGTTGTAATAATGCTTCTGGTACCTGTTCCGGTGCGGCGGTGGCAATAATGGCGTCATAAGGTGCAAACTCCGGCCAACCCCAGCTGCCATCGCTGTGTTTGAGACGCACATTGCCCAGTTGTAATTCTGTCAGCCGTTTCCGCGCCAGTTCCAACAAAGGGCGTATGCGTTCAACGCTGTACACTTCACCCGCCAGCGGTGCCATCACCGCAGCCTGATAACCTGAGCCAGTACCCACTTCCAATACCCGCTTCAGCGGTCCACTTTCCAAAAGCGCGGCAGTCATACGTGCAACTACATAAGGCTGGGAAATCGTCTGGCCATGGCCAATGGGCAGGGCGGTGTCTTCGTAGGAGCGACTGGCGAGGGCTTCGTCCACAAAGATGTGACGTGGCGTACTGCGAATCACCTCCAGCACACCTTGATTGCTGATACCTTCTTCTTGCAGGCGTCGCACCAGTCGCTCACGAGTACGCTGACTGGTCATGCCAATACCCTGAAGACGGCTCACAATCCGACAACCCAGGTGGAGATCTGTTCCATCGCGGTATAACGGGTAAGATCCACATGCAACGGCGTGAGTGACACCCGGTTCTGGCGCACTGCGTGAAAATCCGTGCCTTCGCTGGCATCCTGTTCGGCACCCACCGGGCCCACCCAATAGATTTCTTTACCGCGCGGATCCTGCATTTTCACCGCCGGCTCGGATTTATGCCGCCGCCCGAGGCGGGTCACTTCAAAACCTTGCAGCGAAGCCCATGGCACATCCGGCACATTGACGTTAAGAATGGTATCCACTGGCAAGGGATCACTTTTCAATCGCTCCAACAACGACACAACGACGTGCGCTGCGGTCTCAAAATGCTGGAATTTCTCGCCCGCCAGCGATACCGCAATGGCGGGCAAACCCAAAAAACGTCCCTCCATGGCTGCCGCTACCGTGCCAGAATACAATACATCGTCACCCATATTGGCTCCGGCATTGATACCCGCGATGACCATATCCGGTTCGTGTTTCAGCAGGCCGGTAATGGCCAAGTGTACACAGTCTGTGGGTGTGCCATCCACAAACACAAAACCGTTAGCGGCCTCATGTGCACGGATGGGATTTTCCAGCGTCAGTGAATTACTGGCACCACTGCGGTTACGATCCGGCGCGACAACACACACCTCAGCCACTTCACTCAACGCTGCCGCCAGGCAAACCAGCCCCGGAGCTTGATAACCATCATCGTTGCTCAACAAGATTTTCATGGGGGTATTATATCGGGGCTCACGGGGAAAAACTGTGTTTCGGCTAATTACTTCCCACTTTCCAGGCCGTGCTCATATGAAAGACCCGCCCCTGTGGGCAAAAAAACCTGACAACGATGACAGCCTGTTCCGGCAAATGCTGTCAGATGCGTTAACCCCTTGTCACATAAAAAATCCGCTGAAACAGCATCATACAGGGCTCCAGTTGCGTGTATTTCCAAACCGAGGCGACATCCTCTCTATACAGTTAAAAAAACCTGTATGTCATATGGCTTTTAGCCTCATTATGGAGCCTAATCGATTGCAATCTTAATTAGAAATTGCCAGCATGTGGTAATGATAATGGTAACGTAGGTGTAAATCATGAAAAATAGAGATTGGATTGCCGAAGCACAGCAAAACCTAGCTAAATTAGACGTTGACGCTATGCGACAAACCGGCATCCTGCCTGACAACGGCAATGCTTTTTTCCCTGTGGTGGGATATCCACCACACACCATGTTGCCAAGCCTCGAACAAGAAGACGTTTTTGCAACCTATCAACAGCGCCAGACAAACCCAATGACCGCCTATGCTCACATCCCTTTTTGTCCGTCGCGCTGTACTTATTGCCACTGGATTACAAAAACAAAAAGTCGTCAGGAAGAAGTGGAGGATTATCTCGACTACATTGAAAAAGAAATGGTGCTTTATAAACAGGCGCTGGGATATGATGCCATACCCGCACAATCAGCACTCATTGGCGGCGGTACACCAACCTATTTGACGGCCAGACAACTGGATCGTTTTTTAAAGGCCTTTACCACCCATTTTGATTTAAGGGGTAGTACACAATTCTCTGTCGAAGCAGAACCGACAACACTATTGGGTAAAGAAGGCCTGGAAAAATTGAAAGTATTAAAAGACTATGGTGTTGATCGCATCAGTCTTGGCGTGCAATCTTTTGACGATGCCATGCTGGCATCCATGGGAAGAACACACAATAGTGCCGAGTCCCTGGAATC
>QIGJ01000291.1 GCA_003229995.1 Gammaproteobacteria bacterium
CGCTACGGTGGTCTAAAAAACAGCCATTCACACCTTAAACTGACCGACTAATGTTTGCAGTTCTTCCGCCAACTGATTGAGTTCATTACTGGCTGATGCCGTTTGTTGTGCGCCAGCGGCGCTTTGATCAGTAATATCGCTAATACTGACAACCTTTTGATTAATGTTTTCGGCGACCGCGCTTTGTTCTTCCGCTGCGGCGGCGATTTGTGAATTCAAATCCTTAATCGATGCCACCGCTGCATTGATTTCCTCCAGCGAAGTCCCTGCCCTGGACGCTTGCTCCACCGCTTGAATTGCTTTATCGCGGCTGCTTTCCATGACTTGCACCGCACCATGGGTGCCCTCCTGTAAACGTTCAATCATCGTTTGAATTTCTGCCGTTGATTGCTGAGTGCGACTCGCCAGGGTACGTACCTCATCCGCCACAACGGCAAAACCTCGACCTTGCTCACCTGCGCGCGCCGCTTCAATGGCGGCATTTAACGCCAACAAATTAGTTTGTTCGGCAATATCCCGAATCACATCCAACACACCGCCAATCCGCTTGCTGTCTTTCTCGACCCGATCAATGACCTCACCGGCATTTTCCACCTCAGTGGCCAAATTATCAATTGCGTCCATAGCCTGTCCAACAATTTTCCGACCACTGTTGGCGGCACCATCGGCGTCCTCTGCTGCTTGAGCCGCTGCGACCGCATTTCGCGCCACTTCCTGCCCGGAAGCGGACATTTCGTTGACGGCTGTCGCCACTTTATCGGTCTCTTGTTGCTGGCGGCCCGCGCCCGTACTCGTTTCGTTTGTGACACTGGTTAATCGCTCAGACGCATCCGCCAGACGATTCGTGTTGCCGGAGACTTGTTGAATGATATTTTGCACAATCGCGACAAACGCGTTGAAGGCCTTGGCCAACTGCGCAATCTCATCAGTACCGGTATCATCCAGGCGCCGGGTCAAATCACCCTCACCCGAGACGATATCATCCATGGCGCACTGTGTTTGACGCAGTCGGGTCACAATTGCTTTGATGATAAACCAAATCACCAAAATACCTGACACAAAACCGACAACGAGCAAACCCAACACTTTTATTTTTGTGCTGGCCACTTGTTCCACCAAGCCGACCTTAGTTTGTTTTGTCACTTGCGCTAATTCTTTCGCGACCAAGTCCGCATGCTTGTTAATAGCCTGGACTAAAGGACCAACCTCGGTGCGAATCAAATACGAATCCAGACGGCTTTGCTCCCCACTGTGAATTTTCACCAGTTCTTTTAGCACCACACGGTATTTTATCAGCCCTTTCTCGAACTGTTCGATGCCATCGACCTGATCCAGTGTCAATTCGTCGCCCTTATTCTTCAAACGTCCAAGTATCCCCTCCGCACTTTCCATATATGCCATTG
Organism: Gammaproteobacteria bacterium; assembly: GCA_003229995.1. Classification (GTDB taxonomy): domain Bacteria; phylum Pseudomonadota; class Gammaproteobacteria; order SZUA-152; family SZUA-152; genus SZUA-152. The sequence goes on from QIGJ01000291.1 coordinate 1,404, forward strand.
TCGCATCCAGCGAACTTTTATTGCGATAGGCTAAATACGCACGTACGCCAATTAATGAAGACACCCAGGTATAGCGTAATTCTCCCAATTCCAGCAAAACCTGGCGGCGCTCCTCCGACGCTTCCTCGTCAGATTCTGACTGAACCATCCCACTGGCGATTTGCAACATTTCCTGACTAATCGGGTTTACAGTGTGCGAGGCATACGCGATACCGGGGATGTTTTTGACTTGATCGGTCGCCAACGGAAGCATACGATCAGAAAGTTGTTTAAATTTCTCCACGGCACTTCGAATATTCTCAACATGTTCAACAACGCCTAGTTCGGATTGCACATAATTAGACTTTTGTAACGCCGTTAACTGTTTCTCAATATCGGTGATTCCCGTCACAAAGGCATTACGATAACTTTCTTCATGCGAAAGTAAATAAAACCCCAGTGAGCTGCTAACTTTCTCGATTTGATTCTGAAGCTCCATCACCATCAGCATAGTGGGTTGAATATCTTCGGTTACATAAACCACTTTGGTTTCGGTATGGCGTAAATTAACAAATGCAGTGACTGACACGGCGACAATTATGCCTTGCATCAGCGCGAAGCCCACAAAAATTTTTGCCTTAATAGAATATCGTGATAAAAAATGCACCGATCTCTCCTGTTGTACTGCCTTGTACTGCCCCCCACTTAATACAATCCCGGATCCTGATAACACTCGTTGACATATACCCATAGCATTTGGGTATATGTATGACTCTCATTGAAAGGCTGAAGGCTGTATTACACTGGAGCAGTGTCGGCAATAGAATGGGCAAACTTTATACCAACAAAGGGAATGAACACGCTGAGTCTTCATACGTAACCCCCCTTTCCACAGGCGTATGCTCTGACTGGGCCTGAATAATAAAAACCCAATGCAGGAGACGCATCCAGTCCGCAGCTCACGCCGGTTTGGGCCGTCCGCGTAGCATTAATGATTAAAAAATACAGTGCTATACCCACTGCTTGCTGTGGTGACAAAAATCCCTTAGAATACACGGCTCTCAAGCGTTCCCTCAGGGTGGTTTGCCCACAGAACGCTCATAATTGGACAGATTTGAGGCTGATAGCATGAAGTTGGAAACACATCCCGCTTACCACGAAATCAACGTAAAATGCAGTTGCGGGAATACCTTCGAAACCCGTTCCACACTGGATCTGGATAAAGAACTGCTCCTGGATGTCTGCTCCGCATGTCATCCGTTTTACACCGGCAAGCAGAAAATTGTGGATACTGGTGGCCGTGTTGATAAATTCCGCCAGAAGTACGGCACGAAATAAAGCCCGAATTGCTGATTCGCACGTATCGCAACACGGTACAGGCGTGCAATTTTGCCGTAGCAGTGGCCTATGGTATAGGGATATAAAGAAAACCCGCACAAAAAGGGCGTCCCCGCAGGACGCCCTTTTTGTTTGTCTGCTGTTTTGTTTTGTCGGCTCGCCGACCATCGCGGCACAGGCTGAGCAGACAAACTGTGCGGTCGGCACTATCGCTGAAACCGTTACGGTGTCTCAGGTGATTGATGGAGATACCCTGCGGCTACGTGACGGACGCTTGGTACGTTTGATCGGCATCAATACCCCGGAGATCGGACGTGAAGGCAGATCATCCGAGCCACTGGCCAACGCGGCACGCAAAGCCCTGCAAACATTACTGGGCAAAACCGCCACTGTGGGCTTGCGTTTTGACCGGGAAAAACAGGATCGTTACGGACGCCTACTGGCACATGTTTATTTATCGGACGACACAAATATTGCAGTGGCCTTGCTGACAGCAGGCCTGGCAGCACAAATCGTGGTGCCGCCCAATGTGATGCAGCTTGAGTGCTACCAGGCAGCAGAAAACAATGCCCGCAAAACCGGAAAAGGGGTATGGCAGAATGTTTATCGCCCTGTCCCGGTGAGAGAGGTTTCGCGCAATGCGCGCGGGTTTCGTATTATTCGCGGTCGTGTGCTGCAGGTGGGTGAAAGCCGACGTTCAGTATGGCTGAATTTTCAGCCACGTCCCAGCGAAGGGCCACGCAAAGGCGTCGCTGTGCGTATTGCGCGCACCGACCTGGAATGGTTTGGTGATCGGCAGCTACACTCCTTGCGTGGAAAAAATATTATCGTGCG
>QIGJ01000021.1 GCA_003229995.1 Gammaproteobacteria bacterium
GAGAAACCGACAAAGCCCGACAAACCGTTGAATCTGCGCTACGGGAAACCGCCTTTACCGGCGAGAGCTTTTTTACCGCAGAACTGCTGCGCATCAAGGGCAATTTTGCCATTGCAAACGATGCGGACGCTTATCCTCTTGCAGAACAATACTTAAACGAATCATTAGCTATTGCCAAGCAACAAAACGCCAATGCCCTCGTGTTACGTACGGAAACCAGCCTTGCTAAACTTCGAGAAAAACCGCTGTGACGGGCAAAAATACACATTAAGAGCAAATTAACACTTTCTGACCGATTATATTGCCATCTGTTGAACAACCAACTTAGGAATGGGCACGCAATAATTTCCCAGTTTAGCATCCCGTCTTCGCCCGTTCTGCAATCACAAAAGCTCTAAATAGAACGACTATTCCTGCACTTTTTTTCGGCAACTGCTCCTGCGTTGCTCTATCTCCTGCATCCATGCAGTCGTCAATCAGAACGAACGAAGCCGGACTAAAGCCGGGTGCTAAACCGGGAAGTTATTGCGCGCCCATTCCTTAGCTTATTGATAAACAAAGAAAATAATTTCTCACGTCAGATGTTATCTGTATATAGCCAGCGGCACCGCCCTGTCCCACACCCACAATACCCAACCATTTGCATACTATGTTCAATCGTAAAACCTTAAAGCGCTTCTTGTGCTGGCCGATAGATAATGACAGGCGATGCATATTTTCAGTGTCGTACAAACGCGACAAATCAATCACATAAAACGCATTATACCCGGGGATACAAAGGTACGGAAAAATGTACAACTATTGGAAAAAATATGCATATCTGATTTCCACTTATCTACGGATGAAACCGTGTATATTTTATTTTAGTTTTTTTTTGCTGACACCGGGCATTGTCTTTTCTTCTGTCAACTTGACACTCACACCAACGATAGAACAACAAATAAGTATTCGTTCTTTCCATGAAACAACAGAGCTGGCTGAAATTATCTGGACCGACCTGACCGATCATTTCATCACATACTATGAAAAGGGTAATTATAAAAATGCACTTCTTGTTGCACAACGTGCCTATGATATCGCCGATAAAAACTTTTCCCCCAATAATATTAATACTGCTGATGCATTATTAAAACTCGGCATCATCAAGCAAACGTTAGGGAACTTGAACGAAGCGGAAGATTATTTATTAAAAGCATTGTTTATTCTTAAAAAACAGCTCAACCCGGATCATCCTGATCTTGCGGTTATCATGACCAATCTTGGCAATGTCTATTTTGAATCAAAACGCCCCAAGCTGTCCGAAAAATATCATCAACAAGCTCTGAAAATTCGTACAAATTCCTTTAATGCAGATGATCCCACAATTGCGCAATCAACTTATAACCTGGCGGTACTGTATGAAAGCCAATACGAATATGAACAGGCCGAGATTTTTTATCAACAGGCAATCCGTTCATGGTCAGCCAGCATGGGGCCCATGCATCCTTATGTCAGTAACGCACTCAGCCATTTGAGTGGTGTTTACAACAAACAGGGAAAACATAAAAAATCCACAGGCATCCTGCAACGCATACTTGTGCTTAAAAAATCTGTTTTTGGTGCCCAGCATGAAGAAGTTGCGAAAACACTCATTAACCTGGGTATAAACTACCTCGAACAAGGCGAGTACAGCCCGGCCAGCCATGCCTACGAAGAAGCTCTGAACATTGCACAACATGTGCTGGCTTCATCAGATCCGCAACTCGCATTATTGATGTATACCCTGGCCAATATTTATCACACTCAGGCCCGTATTGAAGTGCAAAATCGGACACCTTTCGAGACCGGTATCATACCGGCTAATAACGTTTCCATTCCAATGGACACGGCACAGCGAAAAACGGCTCTTTTTGCACAAGCCTTGCCGCTTTATAAAAAAGCCGTCGAAATACTCGATGATGGTGAAAATGAAACACAATCTGCATTGGATGTCGTTTTGACTGAACTGGCCATACTGTACAAAGAGATTGGCAATGCCGATATGGCACAAACCATCGAGTCGCGCATCACTGCGCATTGATTGCTCAGCCAGCAATTTATCCCAGGCCACGCTCCAGGTCAGCCTGAATATCCGTAATATCCTCCAGTCCTACCGCAACACGCACCAAACCATCACTAATACCTGCCTCGGCACGCCGTTCAGGATCGACACGACCATGTGTTGTGGTAGCCGGATGAGTGATTGTGCTTTTGGTATCACCCAGGTTTGCGGTAATCGATATCAAACGCGTGTTATCAATGACGCACCACGCTGCCTTTTGACCACCCTTCACTTCAAAAGATAACACGCCACCAAAACCTTTTTGCTGTCGTGCTGCCAATTCGTGCTGGGGATGCGATGTCAAGCCGGGGTAATTTACACCGGCAACAGCCGGTTGTTGTGCCAGCCATTCTGCCAATATTTGCGCATGACGACTGTGTGCTTCCATGCGAATGCGTAATGTTTCCAATCCTTTTAAAAATACCCAGGCATTAAACGGACTCATGCAGATGCCTCCCGTGCGCACCACACCAGCAATATCTCCACCCACACATTCTTCAGTGCCGACAATGGCCCCACCAATACAACGCCCCTGACCATCCAGATATTTGGTGGCTGAATGAATAATAATGTCTGCCCCCAACGTCAATGGTTTTTGTAACGCGGGTGTGCAAAAACAATTGTCCACCACTAATTGACAATCATGAGCATGGGCCAAGTCTGCCAACGCCTGAATATCTGCAATTTCTGTGACCGGGTTTGACGGAGTTTCCAAAAACAGGAGTTTGGTTTCGGGGCGTATCGCCGCTTCCCATGCCGATAAGTCGGTTAATGGCACATAGGAGGTTTCCACACCAAACCGTGTCAGAATGTTATTAAACAACACCACCGTGGAGCCAAAAATAGCCCGTGATGAAACGATATGATCTCCCATTTTCAACAACCCCAAACAGGTTGTCAGAATAGCGCCCATGCCGGATGCCGTGGCGACACAACATTCTCCGCCTTCCAAGGCAGCCAGGCGTTTTTCAAAGGTGCGCACGGTAGGGTTGGTAAAGCGCGAATAGATATTGCCCGGCTCATCACCCGAAAACCGTGCTGCGGCCTGAGCTGCGCTGCTGTATACATAACTGGACGTCGTGAAAATGGCTTCGCCCTGCTCACCTTCGTTAGTGCGTTCATGCCCAGCCCGTACCGCCAGGGTATCGAACCCGTATTGTTCCTCATTATCGTCTGACATTGTTTGCCTCGCATTTTCTTTTCATGATTTTTCAAGCGGGCATTTGCCATCAATCTTTGGACACAAAAAAACCCGCTCAGCCATCGCCAAAGCAGGTTATCGCAACATCACCGCGCTTTAGCCGTATTTATTTCGCGCCCGCAAGCTGATCTCAAATCGGCGCGTAGGTTGTAGACTAGTAAAACCAGCCAACTCCGTCAAGTTTTTAGCCTTGTCCAACATGAAATAAGTCTGAAAAAGGGAGGGTGTATTTCATCAATT
>QIGJ01000084.1 GCA_003229995.1 Gammaproteobacteria bacterium
TCAGTCGGCTTACTGCGGATACTGCCTACACGGTATTGGTCAGTGGGGTACAGGATGTCGCGCAGAGCCCGAACACGATTGTCGCCCAGAGTAGTCAACAGTTTACTTATCGCACTGCGGACGGATTCGAGGATGGCACGGCTGATGGTTGGAGTAGTCTGGTTGCCTCCAACTGGAGTGTCGTGATGGATGAAGGCGACATGGCTTATTATCTCAATACCTCTGATTACAACAGTCCTGGCGGTGGTCGCCTGGGTGAGTATTCCTTGTTGCCTGCGGAGCAAGGTGATTTTACCTTTACGGCACAGGCCAGACTGGGTGACGACGTGAGCAGTAATGCTTTTGCCGACTATGCAGTGGTGTTCGGGTATCAGGATTCGGACAACTACTATTACGCGTTATTTAATAATGATCAGAGCGCTACCCAGTTGTTCAAAGTCATCAATAGCAGTCGCACGGTATTGGCGACAGCCAGCAGTGACTGGCTGAGTGACAATGCGTATCACAGTATTGAAGTGACTCGCACGGGTAGCGCGATGTGCGTTTTGATGGCAACATTATTTTGAGTGCTGACGACAGTAGTCTGGGTGCCGGTAAGGTTGGCGTGGGTAGCTTTAATGATTCTGCCTATTTTGATGATGTGAGTGTGGCGGATGCAGCATCCAGCGATGGCTCCAGTGGTGGTGGCTCTACAGGAGGAGGTTCGACTGGTGGCAGCTCAAGTGGAGGTGGCTCTACGGGAGGGGGTTCGACTGGTGGCAGCTCAAGTGGGGGTGGTTCTACGGGAGGAGGTTCGACTGGTGGCAGCTCAAGTGGGGGTGGCTCTACGGGAGGAGGCTCGACTGGTGACAGCTCAAGTGGGGGTGGTTCTACGGGAGGAGGTTCGACTGGTGGCAGCTCAAGTGGGGGTGACTCTACGGGAGGAGGCTCGACTGGTGACAGCTCAAGTGGAAATGACTCCGTTAGCGATGACGAATCTGATTTTGATAGCGGTGGTGGTTTTTTTGGTCCCTTTGCGAGTCTCGTGTTGTTGTTGATGATAAGTATTCGAGCCTTACATCGTTCGAGAAAACAATATATTGATTGAGGCGTCCATTAGCTGACCTGATGACCACTTTCTTCTTTCTAAATAAATCGCACTTTTAATGCGAGCCTTATGAAATTCGTTCCATGATTTAATCTCTTTGGGTTCAATTCCCCGCAGCTTGCTGCGGGGTTGTTTATTGATCCATTCCTTATTGTGCCGACAGTGAGGCAGGTGGGCTTGTTTTTTTGACCACGCGGATATTAGCTCATGGCCTTGTCGAGCAACTTCTTCTCCCAGTCCAGGGAGGTTTTTACGATCACGTCCAGATCATCGTATTTTACATCCCAGTCGAGAGCCGCATGAATTGCGTCCACCTTAGCAATCAGTTGTGGTGGGTCACCGGCACGGCGGGGCTCCTCGATAATATTAAGTGTTTCGCCATGTACCCGTTCAACAGCATCCAGCACTTCGCGCACGCTGTAGCCGTGGCCGTAACCGCAGTTCAAGGTGGTGGAGTTACCGTCCTTGCGCAGGTAAGCCAAGGCGGCAAGATGCGCGCTGGCGAGGTCTTCCACATGGATGTAATCGCGAATACCGGTGCCGTCCGGGGTCGGGTAATCCGTGCCGAAAATACAGATTTTGTCTCGCTTGCCCAGTGCGGCCTCGCAGGCCACCTTGACGAGCAGGGTGGCTTTTGGGGTGGACTGACCAATGCGGCCCTCGGGATCAGAGCCTGCAACATTGAAATAACGTAGGGCTACATGGCGCAGGTTAGTGGCAAAGGAGAGGTCTTTGAGCATTTGCTCCGTCATCAGCTTGGAGCCGCCGTAGGCGTTGATGGGGGCCGTGGGCGTGTCTTCGGTGACTTGGTCCACATCAGGAATACCGTACACAGCGGCAGTGGAGGAAAAGATGAAATGCGCTACATCAGCGGCTGCGCAGCACTCCAGCAGGTTACGTGAATTGCAGGTATTGTTTCCATAATATTTTAACGGGTTGGAGACAGATTCCGGGACGATGGTATGGGCCGCGAAGTGCATTACCGAACCAATATTATGTTTTTCCAGTATTTGTGAAACTAATTCCCGGTCACCGGTATCGCCGATTATCAGTTCACCGAACAGCACGGACTCCCTGAATCCTGTGGAGAGATTGTCCAGTACCACAACGGTTTCACCCGCTTCACCCAGCTGACGTACTACATGGCTGCCAATATAACCGGCACCGCCGGTGACTAAAATCGCTTTTTCTCGGGACATGATTGAAGTTTCCAAAGTGAGACGGATAGTGCGCAGGCTGCATCATTTTGTTGCAGCGTACTATTTACGGGAGAGCATCCTAGCTTTCCTTTTCATCCGATACAACAACATGTTGTTCCAGCTAGTGCAAAGGAAATTCGATGGTAACGCTGGTTACGATGCCACTGGTTCACCCGCAGCGTCCACAGTGAACAGTGGTTGGGCCGGTGGGTGGTAGCGCAGAAATGGCAGCCATTGGCCAAGTTTGCGAAACACACTGCGTTGGTTCATTGCCAGTGCGTATTCCACATACACTGGGTCCCATGACAAGTGCCGCTCTTCGGTGCGTGCCCGTGCGAAATAGATGAGATTCACCCCTAACAACAACAGGCAATCACGCACTGCATCCAACGGGGTGCTGTCAACGATAAACGGGATAGTGATGAGCCACCAGCTGATATTTTTGGCCACATAGGCTGGATGTTTACTGTAACGGTACGGGCCGTTGGTCACGATGCCGCGATGCGTGAGGTTGGAAAAACGCAGGCCGAAGGCGACGGAGGAAAAGGCGTACAGTCCGGTGAGCCACAAGATACCCGCAGCCCACATGACATACAACACCGGCGAATCCGCCAGCCAGTTTCCCCAGGATACGCGGTCCACATTGTAGGCCAGATAGGAACCATAAATCAGGGTCCAGAATGGTTCATAGTTGACCAGCGCCGCCAGCCAGCCTGACAGGGTAGGCTCAGTGGTGCGGATGTGGGTGTCCAGCAAGCGCAGGGTCAGGGTATAGCCTACCACCACAAAAACCAGGTCGATGGTATAGAACAGCTCCCAAAAAAGATCGAAACTGTAAGCGGCATTACCCACCAGACGATCAAAATTTACTTCACGTAAAAAAGTGATCCCACCTTGAAAAAAAACGAACATTAATGGCAGAAAAAAACCTTTCACCAACCAGCCCAGAACATATTGCTTTAGTGACGGCCAATGCACCGACGACCAGCGTCCCAGCACCAGCATACCCATCTGCCAGTACCCATCTTGCGGCCGTTGCATGCGTCGGTCGAGCCAGGCGAAATAGGGCGCGGCAACCAGCACCAACAACGGTATTACGATCTCCAGCACCGCCCAGAACGGTCGGTAAAAATCACCCCGATAGACGGGAAACAGCCAGTATGTCAGAGCAATCATGGTCAGGGTCAGATAATACCCCAGTAATTTGATGCCGACCCGATGCCAGTTGATGGTGGTGGCTGGTGTGCCTAACCCAGCATTAAGTCGACAGCGTACGCCGCGCTGCCCCAGCAGATCGAGCAGGATCATCGGTATGGCCAGAGCACCGAGCGCGATCAGTGCTGCTGCTATGGCATCCGGTTGCTGCCAGTAACGTAGTAGCATAACGGCAATCAGGAAGCTGCCGAAACCTGTCAGATTAACGGCCATGGACGTGCAGGATGCAGGCAAGGGCGGTACGATATTCCGGGTACGTTGCGACATACAAATCCTTTAATGTGAATTAAGCATTAAAAACACCTGTTTTTAAAACGCTTTAAAAATTACCGGGTATTTAACGCAGAGGGCGCAAAGACGCAGAGGACGCAAAGTTTTTAGTGTTTTCTTTGCATCTCTGTGCCCACCGCGTTTATAACACGCCACTTGTCAGTGCCACTACAACATACCCTCCCACTGTACCGCTGCCATTAAGTTAACAAATCGTAGGTTGGTGGTGAGCTTGCTTGGAACCCCAACGTTGCCAATGCTGTTGGGGTTCGCAAGCTCATCACCAACCTACAACAAGCAGGAAAGTCGGCTTAACTTGATGGCCGTGATGGATGGGGTAAGAGAGTAGAGTTAGGGTGTTTATCGGTTTTTTTGTCTCGCTCTATTCAACATAGAGTAAAATTGTAGTTTGGTGGAACCGCTACGCTTGTTCCACCCTACCCGAGTA
>QIGJ01000092.1 GCA_003229995.1 Gammaproteobacteria bacterium
CCGATGGCAGTACATGGCATTGGTTCAAACCAGGAAGAACGTCTTGATCTGGCGCGACAGATGTTACTGCGTGTACAGCTGTCTGACGCGCATCTGTGGCGTTACCCTCATGAATTTTCCGGTGGGCAGCGTCAGCGTATTGGCATTGCCCGTGCGCTGATTCTCAATCCAAAATTTATTGTGTGTGATGAAGTGACCAGCGCCCTTGATGTGTCTGTGCAATCGGACATTCTACAAATGCTGTTGGATCTGCGCGCTGAACGACAGCTTTCATTACTCTTTATTACGCATGATATTGGTGTTGTGGAATATGTCAGTGATCGTATGGTAGTGATGAACGAAGGGAAAATTGTTGAACAGGGTTTGACAGACGATATTTGCCATTCTCCACAAGAAGCGTATACGCAGAAATTACTGGCTGCGGTACCCCGATTGTATGGATGAGGTGTAGGGTAATTGCTAAGGAATGGGCATGTAATAACTTCCCGGTCTAGCGCTCAGATTTAGTGCGTATTCTTTCGTTCTGATTGACGACTGCATGGATGCAGGAGGTAGAGCAACGCAGGAGCCGTTGCCGAACAAAAGTGCAGGAATAGTCATTCTATTTTAAGCTTTTGTGATTGAGGAACGGGCGAATACGCGCTGAAGCCGAGATGCTAGAATGGGAAGTTATTACGTGTCCGTTCCTAAGAGTACAATGCTGTGTTGTTAACGCAGAGATGCAGAGTGCGCAGAGAAAACCATGATGATAAACTGACTGCCATTCACCAACGCAAACCGGGGTAATCATGGCAGGACACAGTAAATGGGCCAATATCAAACACCGCAAGGCCGCTCAGGATGCCAAACGCGGTAAAATCTTCACCAAATTGATCCGTGAAATAGTGGTTGCTGCCCGTACGGGTGGCCCGGATTCAGACAGCAATCCACGCCTGCGTGATGCGGTGTCCAAGGCGTTGAGCGCCAATATGAAAAAGGACACTGTGGAAAATGCCATTAAACGGGGAGCGGGTGCCGGAGAGGGTGAAAATTACGATGAAATTCGCTACGAAGGATATGGTCCCAATGGTGTGGCGGTGATGGTGGATTGTCTCACCGACAACCGTAATCGCACGGTCTCTGAGGTGCGACATGCTTTTACCAAAAGCGGAGGCAACCTGGGCACCGATGGTTCTGTGGCGTATCTGTTCAGCAAAATGGGCATGATCAGTTATGCCGCCGGAGCAGATGAAGATGCCATTATGGAAGCCGCGCTGGAAGCCGGTGCCGATGATATTGTGACTAATGATGATAGCAGTGTCGATGTGTTGACTCCCTGGGAAGAACTGGTGCCAGTAAAAGAAGCGATGATCGCCGCCGGGTACGAGCCGGATAATGCCGAGGTCACCCAGCAGGCGGCGACCTCGGTGGACCTGGAACTGGAAGATGCGGAGAAAGTGATGCGCCTCATCGACATGCTGGAAGACCTTGACGATGTGCAAAGTGTGTTTACCAACGCCGATTTTTCTGACGAAGTGATGCAGAAGCTGGCTGGATAGACATGAAAGCCGATTTCTGTCTCTTTTCTCTGTAATGATGCGCATTCTCGGTATTGATCCCGGCTCACGGTTCACCGGCTTCGGTATCATTGAAAGCGATGGCCGCAGCGCACACTATGTTACCAGTGGCTTCATTCGTGTGACCGGCGAAACCTGGGCTGAACGCCTGGGGGTCATTTTTGAAGGCATTAGTGAGCTGGTGCAGATTCACCAGCCCGATGAAATGTCCATCGAAAAAGTGTTTATGCATCGCAATGCCGACTCTGCGCTTAAACTGGGACAGGCTCGTGGTGCTGCTATTTGCGCAGTGATTACCCGTGATGTACCCGTGCATGAATATACCCCTGCCGAAATAAAGCAGTCGGTAGTGGGCAAAGGCAATGCCGCTAAAGAGCAGGTACAACACATGGTGCGAGTGTTGCTTAACCTGCCGGGTAATCCGCAGGCCGATGCTGCTGATGCGTTAGCAGCGGCATTGTGTCACGGCAATACCCGGTTTGTGGCAAAACAATTGGCGACATCACTTAAAACGCATTTGGATAAAAAATAATCTTGTTGCGCAATAAAGTGCGCAAGAAAATGCGTTAAAAAAATATACAAAAAAATACGCAATGAAATGTGTAAAAAAATGGAAAACATATGATCGGTCGATTGCACGGTATCCTGCTGGAAAAGCAGCCTCCCCAATTATTGTTAAATGTTGGTGGTGTGGGTTACGAAATCTCCGCCCCCATGACCACATTTTATGAGTTACCTGAAACCGGTAACGAAATCACCCTGCACACACATCTTGCTGTGCGCGAAGATGCCCATGTGTTATACGGTTTTCTGCGCGAACAGGATCGTTTATTGTTTCGCACTTTGATCAAGGTCTCCGGTGTTGGCCCTAAACTGGCGCTGGCCATTCTTTCCGGGATGTCGGCGGATGAATTTGTAGGCTGTGTACAAAATGGTGACTCGGCCTTGCTCACCCGGTTGCCCGGCGTTGGCAAAAAAACTGCTGAGCGTCTGGTGGTGGAATTAAAAGACCGCCTTAAGGATTGGCAGGGTACGACGCTGACAGCGGAGATTTCGACGAGCCGAACCGTTTCTGTCAGCGATGCACTGAAAGACGCCATCAGCGCACTGGTGTCATTAGGTTACAAACCGCAAGAAGCAAGCCGTATGGTGAGTCAATTGGAAAGCGATGGCCTAGCCAGTGAAGAATTAATTCGTCTGGCGTTGAAGGCTGCGGCACAATAATTTTTGTTGAAGGGCAGGGAGGAGCGATTATGTTGATGCCAGTATTAAAGAAAACCAATGTATTGAAACCAGTGTATTTTGTCTTGTTGGCCATTTTGTTATTGCCTGCCTGTAAGGTTACTCAATCCACTGGGTTGCAGGATTATTCCAACGGCATCCGTATCATGGTAGCCGCCAACACAACAAACCCAACTTATAGCATTACAGAAACCGTAGGAGTTGCGGGTTCTGGTTATGCCTATTTACTTGAAAAAGCCAATGGGCGTTGGCGAGTGATGTATGATTCTTTTGATGCCAAGGCCTTTGCAAAACCGATGGGCAATGTGCGCGAAGTGCCCACTGACAGCGAAGTATTGTGGACGGATGGTATTAATGTAGCCGCCTATTTTGGCACTGAGCCATTGGTATTCAGCAAAATTGATGGTTCTTTTGCATGCCCGAAAAATAAAGAAACGCCGAGTCATCGAGCCTGCCGTAGCGCATTAAGCGAAGCCAAAAGTCTGTTTAGTGGTCTGGGTACCGAAAATACAAATCGTCTTTTTGTGCTGGATTTTGACGAGATTCGGCGGGCTGTAAAGGACACTGGAATTGTGGCCATTGCCAAGCGACGACTATACCCGTAGCAATTGAGATTTCTACATTAATTGCGCACTCTTTTCATTCAGAACGAACAAATGTGAACTCAATCAGAGCGCTACTTAGGACTACTCAAGAAATAATCGTCGCATATATAT
>QIGJ01000186.1 GCA_003229995.1 Gammaproteobacteria bacterium
TAACGTCCAGCCCGCCACCCGAATAAGCATGGTACATAATGTCAGCACGATTTTCCGGCAACACTGCCGCCGTCAGTGGCACACAGATTCCCAGCACACCCGCAAACACCAAACCCCAGTGAAAGCTCCTTGTCTGTTGGTTTTTTTTTGCCAAGGAGGATTTAGTTACAGCCACAACCACCACCTGAGCCACCCTCTGCCCCACGCGCGCCTTCACGCGCTTCGAAGACATGATTGATGTACGCACTCGATACCGGATCACGACTGAAGCTCATAATGGGGTCAGCAAGATTTGCGCGCTCGTAGGGCTCCACCCACGGCTTGATACTGCAACCCGTCAATATAAACATTATCACCAGCATTGATAACAAGGTTTTCATGCCCTGCGTCATTCCCTGATCAACTCTTTTACCTGTTTAATGTATTCTTCTTCATAACCCGGCAGATATCCACGATGCAGATAACGCATCGTGCCATTACGATCCACCATCACGGTGGTCGGCATGGCCACCACCTTGTATAATTTGCTCACGGCATTGGTGTTGTCATAAAGAATGGGGAAGCTCACGGGTATCTCGCGCAATAATTCCGCAGCCTTGGAAGAATCTTCTTCCACATTCACGCCCAGCAAGACAAAACCAAGTTCACTGTATTTTTTGTGAATGTCCTCCAACAAGGGCATTTCCTGTCGGCAAGGCGCACACCACGAAGCCCAGAAATTGATCATCACTACCTCACCCCGCAACTCGCTCAGTTTTACATTTTCGCCACTGCGGGACTTCAATGTAAAATCAGGCGCGGGCTCTCCAATCACTTCGGCTTGTGAGCTTGTTGAAAACAACATACCTGCGGCCAGTAACACAGCCATATTTTTCAAAACATTCCTAAACATGCCCATCATAATCACCTCCTTGCTATTTCGAGAATATTGGCCTCGACACATTCATTCAAGCTCGACAGGTGCTTAGAAAAAAATGCTAAAACCACCTGTCATTTCAAGATTATTCATTGTCTTTTCACCGAACAAGTCCATTTTAAAAATGTGATTTCGCATATCGAGATGAATGGCTAACCAGTCTGTGGCTAAAAACCGGTAACCTGCACCAAAATTAACAGTAAATCGGTTATCGCCCGCAAAGCGGGTATTACCCACACCGCCAATAATATATAAAGCGGAATTAAACGCCCAACCTTTACCGATAAAAGCCTCACCCGGCAGCAGGTTGTAACCAAGAGACATATTGTAATAAGTCAGTATAGTGTCACTATCTGAAAGTAGAGGCGGGCTACCAGTTCCACGTTCATAGATTGTTTCACTGGTATCCGTTTTGGCATACGCCGCTTCAAAAAAGATACCTTCAGTGACATGATAGGCTGCACGCGCACCAATCACCATATTTGTGCCAAAATCTTCTGTGCTATACAGGCCTGAAAAAATAGCAATCTCAAAATCTTCTGTGTCAATCGCATCAACATCAAGGGTACGCCGTTCAATCTGCGGTTGAATCACCTGTTGTTGAGCTGCATCATCACCACTGGTCGCAGTATCCGCAGACCATGCCATACTGCTGACCAACAGCATGCATGTGCCCAGCAAAATAGTCGTTAGAAAAAGAACGCGAAGCCTGCCTTCCATTCCTCAAATTCCTTGTTGTCATCGTTGCTGGTAAAGCCAACATAGTTTTTATATTCGGCGCGAAAAATAAATCGCCGGGTAAGATATATTTTTATTCCAACGCCCATGTGTGCAATCAAATCCTGGCTGTCTTCTACCTGGATCAGAGTCACGCTCGGGCTCGTCGTAATCTGGCCAATACCCAAAGTGAAAAAGGGAGAATAACGCCATTTCGAAAACGGTTGCGAAAGTACATTAAAATTCACTAAGTCGCTGCTGGAAAAATCACTCGTGACTTGCGATGCGGATATTTCTACTGACAAATTAGCGCTCAGTGCATAGGCACCATAAACTGTCATCACCGTTTCGCCGTTAAACGTACCACCCACCAAGCCCATTTCCCAGCGCCGTTTGCTAAAGTCCCCAAGCCCTGGATCTGCAAACGCTGCTACCTCACCACTTGACGTTAGGGTTTTTTCCATTTGTATCCGGCTCACCCAACCGGTTTTACCTTTGGCGGTGCGCACTTTAAACCAATCTGTTTTACGCTTGATCACTTCAACATAATCACCCCGGTCCACCACATGAAAAACGGGATAACCTGCACCTGGACCTGTATGCAATTCAATGTACGAATCTGCCACTTTGACTTCAGGATAAACGTCGTCGTCAGCATTCACTAACGTCACCACCAGCAGTAACACCACAAACAATCCCACACGCATTGTCCTATGTCCCATTCGCGGACACACAGGAAAAACAATCGCTTGGCAGGTTATTTATTTTCACACAGGTTTTCACTATCAAATCAGCGGCTAAACGCTCAGTTTCTTTATTGTTATTGACCATTTACGCCGCGCTGATTAATCAACTTATGACGCCTTTCACAGACATGGCAGCTATGCGGATAAAACGCAGTACCGTGGCAGGGTACTCAGGGAGCCAAACCTGGACAGATTACTGCCCGGTAACACTACAAAAAAATGCAAACTGACAGGCTTCCTCAGCCAAACAGTTTGCGGGTAACAGTCTACCGATTCATACGCAATGCAGCCAGTATATATCCGTAGTGTTTGGGGTTTAGGTTTAAGTTTAAGTAGTAATACATTACTACTTAAACCTAAACCCCAAACACTACGGGTATATCGGTAAAACCTTTCTTATATTTTATGGTGCTGGCGCATCAAAAGTGTTGTTGAAATATTGCGCACCGATGTCCAACCATTCGTACAGCAAACGCAATTCAGCGGGAGATAAGAAACCCACATGCTCAACAGTACCCACTCCTGCTGTCGTAAAGCGATCAAAAAATCTTGGGCTGGCGACGGCACCATTGACTCGCATAGATGGAGCTTCTTCAGCCGGTACATTTTGCGTAACCATAATAGGAATCGGCAGCATCGTAACCGGGTCAATGACTTGTACGGTTTCGCCAGTTATCGGATCAACCATAGTTTCAAATAACAACTCATTGGTTACCGGGTCACGCGCCTGTACTTCTTCGGTAACAGGTACCAATGCACCTCCCACTAACTGCCATTGCACTCGATCCTGCACAAACAATTCCTGATAGGATTTAAAACGCTCCGGATCATTATCATTACCCCGCAGTCCATCACTAAGATCCAACTGGGCCGTGGGCACCATAGGTGTGGCGGCATTCTGATTACTGTGGCACGCAGTACAGGTGTAATCCTCCATGCCCGTAACTGTATCTGTACGCGGCAAACTCCACAGCGGATGAATACTGTCTTCATAATTAATGATAGTGCGACAAGTAAAGTCCCATTTTGCACCCGCTACCGCACCGGGAATACATTGTGCCGTTGCCGGTATGCCTGCTGCCATGGCGACATCAAGCTCAGAATAGCGCAAGCTAATATCATCAGGAATAG